>JAFGMS010000286.1 GCA_016927375.1 Anaerolineae bacterium | reverse complement strand
TGGGTAACAGGTGCTCTTGATGGTCGATGACCGTCTAGATGGCTTGAGACATTTTTCGTATCTTCTCAATAATTCGGGGTAAGTTCAGGGATGGTTCATTGGGTAGCACGCGAGAATAGCGTGGTCGGCGACCTATGGTCAGGCGATTCACTTTCCCTATCTAAGCATCTCTTCGCCGGCAAGGAGAGGGCTCACGATCAGATTTCATGCGGGAATTCCCCTTCCCTGCTGGCGGGGAAGGGGCCAGGGGTAGGGGTAAAAGCGTCGTACCCCAACGACCACGCTATTTCCGGGTCCTACCCGGCAATCAACCAATCACTCAATTCGATGGTGTGCAATCCCTGCCTACCTCTGTTATACTGGCACCATGCACAAGAAACACACCAAGCGGATGCTGATAGTTCTCTCGATATTATTGGCTGCAACGCTGGCCTGCGATCTGGCAGGACCCACAAGCGCTGATACACCGCAGCCCAGCTTCTCGACTGCCACGCCCGGCGGCAGTATCTCTGTTTCCTTGCTTACACCAACGCTTCCGCTGCCTGGGCTGCCTGCCCAGTTCACAACGCCCATCGGTCCGGTTGCTACTGCTACCTCCGCAGCGGCCACAGCCGCAGCCTTGACTTCCACCGCAGCCGCTCCCTCGCCCACCGTCCCTGGCATCTTTGTCGAACCGGCCCAGTGTCCCCCCGCAGGATCGCCGGCGCTGCCGGATACGCCTCCGATTTTTAGTCGCTATGCCGAGAAAATCGTTACGTATCTTTCTGCGGGTGGCGCACCGACCATTCTTGAGGCGACGCTGCGCAACTGGAAAGCCATCACCGATGATGGTGGCCTGGTCCGCTCTGACCGTGACTTCACCGGCGATGGTGTGCCCGAGGTCTTCGTTGTCCTACTCGATCCTCAAAGCGAAGACTATAATCCACAGCCTGGCGATCTATACATCTTTGGCTGCCAGGAGGGAGCCTACCGGCTGCTTTACCAGGTCGGCTACAAGCCCGAACAAGGTGCTCCTATAGTTACTTCTGCTGACGACATCAACGGCAACTACGTCAACGATCTGGTCTATACCATCAAGACCTGCACCGATCTGGGCTGCGAAGGCAAGACGAGTATTCTGGAATGGAACATCACATTGGGTAACTTCAGCAGCCTGCTGACCAATGAGATCACCACTGTAGAGCCTGAGGTAGTAGTCTCTGATGTAGATGAGGACGGACTGAGTGAAGTATCTGTTACAACCGGTACCATCCGCAACCCGAGCGCCGGGCCGCAGCGCAAAGTGACCAATATCTACAAATGGGACGGCTCGCTTTACGTTCTTTCGCAGCTTCTCAAGTCCCCAGCACAGTACCGTATTCATGTCATTTACGATGGTGATGATGCGCTGGCAGCCCATGACTACAAAGCGGCCATCGAGGCTTACAAGCAGGCTTCTACCAATGAAGAATTGAAAGGCTGGCTGTATGCCGATGAGTTTCAGTATCTATCAGCCTTTGCCCGCTACCGGCTGATGTTGGCTTACGTGCTCGGTAACAACATCGATAAGGCGCAAGCAACCCACGATGAGCTGATTGGGCAGTATGCTCCACCCCCTCCTCTTCCCCCTCCTGAAGGTGAGGCCACTGCTACCCCAACACCCCAAGCCGGACCGCTGCCGGGAGCAGAATTCGCCACCCTGGCCGATGTGTTTTGGCAGAATTTCACGGTCAATCGGGATGTCTCCCGCGCCTGTTCTCAGGTGATCGACTCTGTAGATAAGAACTCCAGTATATTGAGCCTACTCAACAGCTTCGGCTATGCCAACCGCCAATACAGACCGGTAGATATATGCCCATCTGGAGGGTAGGGACTGCATCCGCCACTGCCCTGATAGCATGACATTGTTGGGGTCCGTTACAAGATAGTCGGCTCACCCTGCGTCACGTCGTTGGCGCAGGGTATTAAATGGGCGCTCAGCCATCACTATCTATCACCAGCACGCTGGGGACTTTGCTCCACGAGTCATACTGCGCCGACCACCCACCTGCTTTCAGGATCAATCCACTGGACGGGCCGCCGTCGAGGTTGAGCGCTGCATCCAGCTCAAGCTCGCTTTCTCTGGCCAGCCAGTCTCGCAGCTCGTAGAGCGAGACCATTGACCACGGTACGCTGATCAAGAGCACCGCACCGGCAGCATCGATGGAGACAACCGTCCGTCGCGCCGTCCTGTCGGGTAGATCGAACGAAACCGGCACACCTCCCTCCCTCAGCAGCATCGGTAGACCCTGCACAGCCTGATCGAGAGGCTCGCCGGGTTGGTAAGGGGCCGCCCCGAGCATCCGCAAATCGGGCCGGCCGCCGGTTACACTGAACATCCCCCCAAACCCATAGTACTGTGCATCGATCTGGTCGAAGGAAACCCCGAACACTTCACCGTCAGCAGCCAGCAATCCCGCTGTCTGGAAATCAGCCTGAAAGAAACCGGCGTTGACGATTACCAGCGCTTGTGTCCGGGCCTGCCACTCAGAGACGGTCGATGGGTTGTCAGGATCGTATATTATCCGGAAGCTGTATCTGGCCGGATCGATGCGCGCCAGCACCGCCTCGGCAGGCGGTGCATCGGGCCGGACATCGAAAGTCATGGCCCGCAGCGCCATCCCCGGCAGCACCTCTTGCCAGGTTGCGGGCAGGGTGGGAGTGGGTGTCAGAGGAATGGCTGTGGCCGCCACCGGGGTCACAGTCGCTGTGGGCATGGGAGTCGGCGTGGGCGTTGGCGCCGGGCTCAACCCTCCGCACCCCAGCGCTCCCCCAAGCAGCATCCCGGCCAGGATGCGATGCATCCAATGTCTATCGTCGTTCACTGCAAAAGACCGGGAACGCTCGATTTACACCATGGGCCAATGAAACAGCAAGGCAGTGGGTATCTCGCTGATCTTGATTGGTGTGGGGGTAAAGATCAAGACGAAGATGATCAGCATGACTATTCCAAGCGCTTTGCGCTTGCCGTCCAACTCTGTGATCTCATCAAGAACAGGAGCATGACCGCGCAGTAAGAAAACCATTATGGCAACCCAGAGCCACCAGCCGCTCCAGCCAAACGTTATATCGATGACTCCTATTTCGGATAAGGTTCCAGCCGCTGCCAGAAGCACCAGCAGGCCGATGATAGGCCGGCGCAGCTTTTGCATTTTCTCGCCGAACAGCCCATAAAGTACGTGCCCACCATCAAGCTGACCGATGGGCAACAGATTCAGCGCTGTGACCAGAAGACCGGCCCAGGCCGCAAAAGCCACCGGGTGAATCCAAACATCCAGATTGCCATTGGGGAGAACCCTGCCAAAGACCAGATACTTCAGGCCGATGTAGAGCAATGATTGGCCCTCCTGGAAAATCACGATGTTGTCACGCATGCTGTCGGGGACGGTGCTCAGAAACTCGGTTATGGGCTGCACCTGTGAAAACGTTAGTCCAAGAACCATCACCGGGATAGCCACAATCAGCCCGGCCAGTGGTCCGGCGATGCCGATATCGAACTGCACGCGGCGGTTGGGCGCCGGTTCCTTCATGGCGATCACTGCTCCTAATGTTCCCAGGATGCTCAATGGCATGGGGATGAAAAAGGGCAGGGTAGTCTGGACTTTGTGGCGGCGAGACATCAGATAATGCCCCATCTCGTGCGTGCCGAGGATGCCCAACATAGCTAGGGTAAATAGTGCCCCGGTGACCAGCGCCGAGCGCCAGACTTCCGGTGTAGGGATCAGATCGGGATAGCTGGTCAAAGATGTATCGCCTGTGATTTGAACAGCCAATACTGTTAAAGGGTCAATAAACAGCTCATCGCTTTGCATGATGCCAACGTACAAAACGCTGAAGATGGTAAGGATCAGCATGATGATCGCCGCGCGAGGCGGGCCGGTGTGCTCCTTACTGTACACGACCGGCAGGGCTCGGATCACGTCCATCCCATTCTCGCGGCGAAGCATGGGCGTATGGCCCACTGCTTCGAACTGCGGGCGCAGCCGCGCGAAGGCTTCGTCAGAGGGCAAGGTAAGCGTCCCACGGATGCGCAGCGGCGAGCGCGCATCGCCCATTGTCACATCTTGAATATCCATGACCTCTGCGGCAGCCTGGCGCATCGCCTTGACGGCTGAATCGGGGGGCATGGCATGATCGCCTGGCTGCTGCCCGAACCGGCCTAAACTCATACCTTTTCCATCGTCACTCATTATGGCTACAATCTCCTTATCGATGTTAACAAAGGCACAGCGGCTGCATAAGACGCTGTGCCTCTATAGATTGTATCGCAGAATGCCGGATGGCGGTCACGCTTCAAGTCAGAGCCATAGGTTGAAAGCCGGACGCGCGATGCCTGGCCGCAAGCCTGACAATGTAGCTTCCACAGGCAAGAACCTTTGCCGGCGCCGTGCCAATCTCCGATGAGGCGTCGACGATGAGCGTCTTTTTACCAACGCTCATATCGGACCAGATCCTCAAGCGCCTTGCGCGTTTTCGGCTTGGGGCTGTCAGCCGCGTAGCCCAGCGGCGTGAAAATAACCGGCACAACATCATCGGGCAGCCCCAGGATCTCGCGCGCTGCTTGAGGATCGAAGGCAGCTACCCAGCACGTACCCAGGCCCAATTCGGCTGCGGTCAGGACCATGTGATCCATGATGATGGCCGCATCTACAAAACTGTAGCTCTGGCCGTCCGGCGAGCGCCTCCAGGCCTCAGAAGGCAGCATGCATACGCCCAGGATCAGAGGCGCCTCCACGAACCACTCACGCTGGTACAGATGCTGAAGCTCCTCCTGACGTCCCTCCGTATGAATAACAATCACCTGGAATGCCTGCCGGTTAGCAGCAGTAGGCGCCAGCCGGGCCGCATCGAGCACCTGGTGCAGCAGCTCATCGGGCACAGGGTCAGGCTTATAGGCTCGTGCACTGTAACGTGTTTCGATCAACTTCCTGAAATCCATGAGATTTCTCCTCTGAAAATAGGCCTGAGCCATGAGGGCTGAGGCATGAGTTAAAAGCTCTGTACGCACCTGCTGCCGTCTCAAGCATCAGCTGAGCATACCTCCATCAATCCTGTCATTCCCGCGAAAGCGGGAATCCATACGTTACAATCACCTGCGAACTACTGTCTCTTTGTGGTGAGGCGCACCGCCCAAAGTACTGTCCTGACTCCACATTATTATACCCATAGGGAAGCCATAGTGGCGGGTTGATTACTCTTTCCTTGAGAGAGGGGCAAAAACCGTATAAGCAGTGAGGTGTTTTGAAGCCAATGGCAGCTGGTACTAAACAGTATCTTGATCTTATAGGAATTTCCTTTTTTGACCCGGTCTACATCCAAGTTGCCGAGCTGTGTCACCGAAGTGGCAAGTGCTGAGTGCCGAGC
>JAFGMS010000285.1 GCA_016927375.1 Anaerolineae bacterium | reverse complement strand
CTTGCCGGCTCCTTTTTATCCTTTTTGCTCTCGCTCTCCTTCTGGTGAGCTATGGCCCGTTTGTCCAAAGTCCAATATATTTGGTTGGAATTGAAAGAAGGGTTATAGGAAACCAAGTTCACGGGCATGGGCGACAGCCTGGGTGCGGTTTTTCACTCTCAGCTTTCCGTATAGGTTGTGCGTGTGGATTTTGACGGTACCGACCGTGATCACCAGCCGCTCGGCAATATCCCGGTTGGTGAGTCCATCCGCAATGAGACGAAGTATTTCTGTCTCCTGCGGAGTAAGCGGCTCGGCAAGTGCTGTGGATGGTATGTGTTGCTCTTGCCGGCCGTAGGCCTGCATGATAGCGTGGTGCGAGGGAATGTTTTCGAGAAATGATGAACGTAGATCTTCGTCATCGATGAGGGCGGCAACGAGTTGGAGCGTATTTTGCGCTATACGGAGGACGGTCTCGGCACGCGGATCGTCAACGGCTTTCAGTACCTGATAGCACACCCAGTACAGACTGCCGAATTCCTCGCCACCAAATTCCTCATCTTCGATCTCTGGGAGCAGGTGCTCCACAATCCTGAGCGCCTCATCGTTATTACCCCGTATCAACTCGATTGATGCCAGGTTGGCCAAAGCAGACGACAGCAGGTGCTCTTGTCCTATCTCTTTCCGGATGGTCACTGCTTCCTGCAAAACGGTTTCCGCCTCCTTAAGTCGTCCCTGGCCGATTAGGGCTTCGCCGAGCGAAGTTAATGTGCTGGCCCTCATCGATTGCAGACTACCACTGTTACACTCGATCTCCAGGGCTGCTTGATTGAAACCTTCCGCTTCGCCATAGTTGCCCTGCTGGACCATCAGTTTCCCCAACGAACACAGTGCATCATGTTCTAATGGCAGCCAACCTCTGACGCGAGAGACTTTTAGTACATGTGACAGGTATTCCCGCGATCTTTCGTAGTCACCCAACCACGTATACGTAAAACCAATGTATTCGAGAGCCGAGGTCTCTGCGCGTCTATCACCAGCTCGATGCATTAACATCAATTCGCGTTCAAAGGCCTCTAACGCTCTGGTATATCGCCGTAGTGTGACCGCTAGCAACCCTAGATCACTCAGAGCGCAACCCTCGCCACGGATATCTCCGATCTCTTGGTGAGCTATTATCGCTTGCTCGATATACTCTTTAGCTTTCTTTGTTGCCCCCTGACATCGGGCCACTACACCCAGGTTACGCAGCGCAGAGCCTTCGTTACATCGATCTCGCCCTTTCCGACACAGTTGGAGCGACCGCTCAAGATGTTCCTGTGCAAGAGCATAGCTTCCTTCTAATAGGACAACTATTGCAAAATAGCGGTGTCCTATGCTCTCTTCCCATTGAAGGCCTAAGTCAATAGCTTCATCGAGTGCCACATTCAGCAACTGTTTTGCTTCTGAGCTGTCCACCTGTGAGGCTCTGACTAATCCAAGGCCCAGTCTACAGAAAACAGCCTCTGGCCTGTCAGTGCTTCTTTGGGCTACTTGCAGGCATATCAAGAGTTCCTGTTCAGCATCATTTACTCTCCCCAAACGGTACAGCATACTTGCACGTCGTGCCCGTAACTTGTGTGTCAGCCGCTCACCTCTTGGAAATATCTCTTGCCTGCTTTCCAGTTTCTCTATGGTAGAGGAGAACAATGAAATACCTTTTACATCCCGGCTACGAGTTGCAAAGAAACGATAGAGTGCATTTTTGCTGTCGTCCAGGTAGTCAACCTCGCCTTTGGATGCTGCATACTGCCATGCTGAATAGATGTTAGCTAACTCAACATCTATTTCGCGCAGAGCTTGAGATATGGCTTTTTTCTCACTGCCTGATCCTCGCTCCTTCAGGAAGGTGCAGAAGTAACTACAATGTAGATTCCGAATGCGAGCGGCGTTTTCCGGATCCTCGGCCAGCTTGTCCTCGGCGTAGTGCTTCAATACTGGGTGCAGGTCGTAGCGTTCGCGAATTGGATCCCAAGCCAGGAAGGAGCGATCTAATAAACTGGCCAGTACAGACGTAGAAGCCTGCGTCACCTGACGGGAGGCTTCACGATCAAATCCTCCTGAAAACACCGAAAGCTGTTGGAAAACCTGCTGTTCTTCTGAATCGAGCATGGCCCAGGAATGTTCGAAGATCGCTCGCAGACTGCGATGTCGCTCCGATTGATCGGTCCAGGTGGCTGATAGAAAGTCCAGGCTGCTCTCAATCTCGGCAGAGATCTCATCGCAGCTTAATGCCCGCACCCAGGCGCCGGCCAGCTCCAAAGCCAATGCCATTCCATCCACTAACCGGCAAATGCGCATCGCTGCTTTACGATTCTGATCGTTGAAGGAAAAATCAGGGCATACTCTATGAGCTGATTGGCGCAACAACTGCATGGCATCATAGGTGTCGGCTATCTCCCCCTCCGAATCTCCGGGTAAGCTCAATCCACCAATCGAGAAGATTACTTCTCCTTTCAGGTTCAGCTTCTCTCGCGAGGTCGCCAGGATGGACACGCCATCCGTCTGTTGCAGGATGTCTGCCACTAAGTCAGTATCAGGAAGAAGGTGCTCGAAGTTGTCCAGAACAAGCAGCATTTCTCGATCACGTAGCATGTTCAACAGATGTTCTTTGGGGGTCTCTTGACCGGCAAAAGGTATAGAGAGAGCATTGAGCAGGCTGGAGCCGAGCATATCAGGAGAGTCTAGAGGGATGAGAGATAGATAACAGACCCCATCCTGGAAATGTGGCGAGAGCCTAGAGGCAACCTGAATCGCCAGACGCGATTTTCCTATGCCTCCTATGCCTGTGATGGTAACCAGCCGCTTACTTTCTATCAGGGCTGATATGTTCGACAATTCCTCTTGCCGCCCGATGAAATTGGAGTGCAGAGAAGGTAAATTGTGCATCACAGCAGCAGAATCTCGTATTGGATGTGTGGCAGGAGAATGGAGGTTACTCAAGAGCGCTTTCTTCCTCTATCAGAAAGCGCCTATTTTATACCTTATGCTGGAAGTAGAGTAGGTGATCAGCAAGTAACCATACTTGGTTTTGGAGCGTTTGCTCTGGTGGTTTCAGGATCTCCTTTTGGAGTAGGAGGGTAGGGCCGGAGTGGTGTCGTCGGAGTAGGGAGGTCCGAGGCACTTTTATCAGGAGTTCGCAGTTAATTTAGAGTGCTTGTCCCTCCTGCGTAGCGAGCAGGCCCGTGAAGTGCTGCTATGACTCGGCTATACGGACTGTTGAAAAACTGGTTCTTGACGACTGCACTACATCAGTAGGTGTTCGATCTGGGCTGCGTATGCTGTTGGATAGAGCGGCAATGCTTCCGGTGTGCTATACTTTGGGCAACAATAACTCGCTCTGGTAAGAGACTTTTCGCCATGAAGACTTCCCTCCCTAATACCGAGTTTGGCCCCATCGACCGTACACAATGGCGCTTGCTGGCCCAACTCTCTCCTGCCACTCGCGTACGCGCCATGCTCGAAGCACGCGAGCTGGCTGTGGGATTGATTCGTGGACGGCTGCGTCGTTGTTACCCCGAGCTGTCCACCGCAGATTTGAACCTCAAGCTCCTGGAGGAATTGTCCCATGCCGGACAAAGGACAGCCTGATCTCAGTCTGTTCCTGAACATTCTCAAAACTCTGGAAAGAATCGACGCGCCCTACATGATCATTGGCGCATTTGCAGGTACGGTGTATGGTATCACGCGTGTCACCTACGACATCGACATGATTGTGGATCTGCGTGAAGAGCACATCGAGGCACTGGCCGCTGCCTACTCATTGCCTCGCTACTATGCCGATCCAGAAATGATGCGCAGCTCTATTGAAATGGGAGTAATGTTCAATATCATCGACACCAGTCGCGGTGAAAAAGCCGACTTGGTGCCGCTGACACTGGGCTATCGACAAGCCTTCTTGCGCCGTGTCCGGCAAACCGTGGAGATCCCTGGGGCGGAGCCGTTCGATGTATGGTGTGCTCGTCCCGATGACGTTATTCTCGGTAAGCTGATGGCCTGGGCTGAGGGGCACTCGCGCAAGCATGAGGCAGACATTTTCGAGATGCTGACTTTTCACTATCTGGGCCTTGCTCCCTCGCTCAGTACCGAGTTTGACGAAACCTATCTTGAGCAACAGGTGGTGGGATTAGGAGCTGATGTGCTTGGACTGTGGCAAAGGATCAAAGCCGCTGCTCGGCAAGAAGCTGATCAAGCAGAATGATCCTGCCTCAACCTCATCCCGCCGAGAGCGGAGCGGTGCGGGGTTTGGAACGGCGGGTTGGAATCGCTGAGGCACTGAGATAGATGAAAACAAGGGCTACGTTGGGAATTTAAGGCATAGCAAGTGATTGCTTGTAAGAGTGCAGAGGCCATGTGTCGGAGTAGGGAGGGCCGGGTCTTTTATCAGAAGTTCGCTATTAGCGTAGAGTGCTTGTCTCTCACTGGCAGTGAGCTTCCCTTTGAGTTCTGATAACGGCCGCCCTGAACCTGGTTGTCAGAAGTTCGTGATTAAAAGCAAACTTCTATTCGATCCTCACAATCTCCCGGCAGTCAGGATAGTTGGTGCAGCCATAGAACTGCTGCCCTGCGTTGACCCCCTTCGTTGCCGTTCTCAACTTCATCGGCACCCCGCAGCGTGGACAATTGGGGGGAGAAGACTGGGCAACTGGCGCTGTCACAGAAGCTGGGCTGTGTGCCTCTTCCCTCCGAAGATACGGTTCCAAGATAGTCGCCAATTCGGTTGTGTTATAGGATTTCGCAGCAGGAATATGCAACAGCGGTAGGGCTGCTGCCGAGAAGATCTGGTCTACGACAGCATCGCGTTTGGAGCGACTCGCCTTGCTATGACTGCGATCATCCAGCTCGATAGCAACCACAGGCTGCATTGATTTCGGATTGCACAGCACAAAGTCAACATGTTTCTGCGAGATGCGCCCAAAGTAACTGTAGTAGTCACGGCTCTTGTAGCGCTTTGTAATGAGAAGAATATCCTTGAGCCCCACCTTTGGGCAGATGACCACCCGGCCATTGGCGATTGATGACAGCACATGGTAAAACGAGACCTCTGCGGGTGAGAGCAGGCTATCCCTTGAACGATAGGGCCACTCAGCGACTGGCTCGGCGCCTCTAAACAGCGATTTGATCAGGTCCAGACATCCTTTGTTTGAAGACATGCTTATGCTCCTATCTGTTTATCACAGCCTGTAGTTCCTCAAGGGTGTATGGCGGTTCTTTCTGATGCAGCATGACGTGGCAGTTTGCGCAGACTGGAAACATATCGGTAGTAGGATCGACTTCATGCTCCTCCCCCTGTGCGGAAAGAGGTGTCTTGTGATGGGCAATGATGAAGCCTTCACCGATTTCTCCGTACTTCGCTCCGAAGTTAAAGTCGCAGATGGCACAGGTCGCTCCATGGTAGGCAATACATGCCTTGCGGGCAGCTGGGTCGCGCTCATAGCGCGTCAGGGTGACTTCAAGCCGTGCGCCTTCCCTATACTTGCGCGATGTCACACCATGAGTCTGAGGTTGATCATCAGGCTGATCTAGATCGTTATCATCCACGAATGCAGGGGATAACATCATCTGCCTGTCATGCCGAGTGCCAATGAGCTCAAACAAACTATCGAGACGCTCAATCAACATGTTAATGTCATGGGGTCTAGTTTCATACCATCCGCTACTCAGTGTTTGAGCCACTTCCTGGTCAGTGACCTCGTACACGCTACTGAAGGCTCTGGTCTCACAGTAGATTCGAATATTGCCGTTGTGAGACTTCATCGGCATACGCAGCAGGATGGATTTGGCCGTCATGTCTTGCGGAACAATGCCAAGCACAGG
>JAFGMS010000284.1 GCA_016927375.1 Anaerolineae bacterium | reverse complement strand
GTCAACTTTAGTAACCTCTCGATGTTGCTATGCTCAAAGAGGCGCTCTTCGTTCCAGATCCGTCGATCCTTCGTCGATCCTTCGTTTGGGAGCACAAGGAACCTCTCCTGCTCATTCTGGTTGCTCAGGAAAACTTGACATTATCAGAAGCTCGGCTGCCACATAGGAGAATACGCAAAGCTCCAAATAGCAGTGACGATATTGGATATCTCCGCTGTCTATTCTCCGTACAATGAGCCTTTGCCGCTGACGACTGGTAAAATCGATGGATATGTCGGCAGAAACGTATTCAGAGCGGCTTGAACGGTTCTGTTTAAGGTAAGCCAGTGCATTGATGATGCTTGCATGGCGGCACGTGTATCCAATGTCTCAACAGTATCAAAAAGGATCGAGCGAAAGCTGGAGTAGAAGGGAGGAAAGAATGGGAGAAGATTATTGCCATGATGCGCAGATAGGGATTGGACCTGATCATAGAGAAAATCCACGCCGCCTTCTGCTTCCAACAGCCTGCGAATCGCCTGTCCCAGTGCCATGTTATCCTGTCGGCACATTTGTGCATAATGCACAGACGCTTGATAAATATAGGAGCCAGGGCATAAGGCGGTTTCCTATAGGGATTGGCTCGGTTTTCTATGAGGATTTGCTTATTTCCTGTAAGGATCCGGAGTGTTTCCTATGCAGATTTTAACTGTTTCCTATAAGGATTTGACCTGATTGCAGGTAGGATCTTGTAGTGGTTCTATTCGCCCGGCTGTGGTATGGGATGGTTCATGCAAATCCCGAGAAGTCTTTCAACAGAGATGAAACATATGCGTTTGATTCTCGTGACTAAATATTATCACGGTTTATTTTCCTGAGGCACAGTAACACTCAGAATATGGCTCTTTTCCGCTTGGAGAATTTAACCTTGATAATGTCTACTATATCCGGAGCTTTGGAAGAAGGCGCCCTGTTCGTTGCTTATACTCCTCATAGTGCTGACCGAATTGTTTGCTGAGCATTTCTTCCTCTTGCCCCATACGCAGTAAGACCAAGAGAATATATGTGACAACAGGGATAATGGTCAGCACAAGATTGCTTGCCAGTAGGCCACCGCCAGCATAATTGAGCAGATAGGCCAGATAGATGGGATGCCGGATCCAACGATATGGCCCCGCCTGGATCAGTGTATGATCTTCCTTGAGCACCACGAGCGAGTGGAAGCTTCTGCTAAGATGGTGATGGGAAACACCCAGGATAGTCATTCCTCCAACAAGCAGGAGAAAACCAAGCCATCTCAACCAATCCGGATAATCCAGAACATAGGCAAATCGGAAGAAACCGGGGAAGAAAATGTATTCGATGCCAAAAACAATAGATGTCAACGCTGCAATGCTGCCTGCAATCAGACTGATACTGCCCTCCCGGAAGTTAATCCTTCTTTTGTCCCGTACAACCTTCGATTGGTAGTAGGTGCGAATAGCCATCATGACGATGGCAGATAAGATAAAGAGTGCTCGAAAAATCATCTCATTGTTCATCTTGTTTTCTGATCTCCTGGTCGCTCCAGCGCATCTCTTGCATAAAAGAAAGTACGGCCGGATGACCCAATCTGGCAGGATGCCTTCAATGAGCATCCTGCGCATGCTTCCGTGCAACCTTGATCTGCCTGAGCAAGTTTACCACTCTGCGCCAAGTGGCTCAGCATTGCATTAACCAGATTGGTGGATGTGCCCAGCACGGCTGCCAGTTCGGTTACCCGCCAGGTACCTCTAGTCTCCAGCAAAGCCATTAATTGATTGAGCATCTTAGTACCCTATCAGGTGCATCAGCCAGAATGCCCCCATCCCAGCCAGTAGAGATAGCGCCAGCGATAGGATGACGCTGAAAGCTGTCCATTTCCACGAGGCTGTCTCTTGTTTGATGGCGGCAACAGTCGCAACACAAGGGATGAACAGCATCTGCACAACGAGAAAAGCCAGCGCGCTTGCTGGCGTCAACACTGCTGCAACGCGTTCTCCCAGCCCACCGCTTCCTTCAGCTGCACCAAACAAAATACCCAGTGTAGCGATAGTGTTCTCTTTGGCCACAAAGCTGGTCAGCAGGGCTACCATCAATCGCCAGTCTGTCAGCCCCATCAGTTGGCCTACCGGCGCTAGCCCGCGCCCGATGCTTGCCAAAATGCTGTTTTCAATGTTGCCATCCGGCAGCTCAGAAAGTGCCCAGACAACAGCCGAGAAAATCAGAATGAGCGTGCCAGCTTTCTTGATAAAAGCCCAGGTATTTTGCCAGACAAACAGACCGATCGTTCGTGCATTGGGGAGGTGGTACAGTGGTATCTCCATGATTAAGGCTGTATGCTCGCCATGGAAGGCCAGCCGGTTGATGAGGATGCCAAGGATTGCCAGTAGAATTAAGTTGAAAGCTACTAAACCCCACGTTGCAACGGCTGCTGCATGACCAAAAAATGCCGGCGCCAGAAAAGCGATCACAGCCATACGTGCCGCGCATGGCACCAAAGGCACCAGCAGGATCGTCAGTAGCTGAGAGCGGCGATCCTCCATGATACGTGTGCCCATCACTGCCGGCACGTTGCACCCAAAACCCAAAAAGAGCGGCATGAAGGACTTGCCGTGTAGTCCCATCCAGTGCATAAAACGGTCCATCACATAAGCTGCCCGGGCAAAGTAGCCAATATCTTCCAAAACACCTAGCATCGCAAAGAAGATCGCCAGGATGGGCAAGAAGGTCAGCACAGTACCGGCTCCAGCCAGCAGACCATCCACCACCAGCCCGGAAAGCCAGGAGGGAGCAAATGCCAGTAACAAACGCACTTGTTCTGACACCCCCTGCATGACCGATGTATCTAACCAATCTACGACGGGGGTTGCGACCGTATAGGTCGCCCAGAAAACAAGCCCAAAAATACCCAGCAGCAACGCCAATCCCCAGAAGGGATGCGTGGCGATTCTATCTATACGCTCAGTCAGTGTGATGGCACCTACCTTAGGGCGAACTACAGCGGCGCGCACCATGCGCCCGATCCACTCATAACGCGTCCCGGCAATATCCAGATAAGCATCCTCGTGTTGCAACAATAACTCATGCGTTGCCTCCCACACCTCGTCTGGAACTGTCATATGTATGCACTCTGTAACCTCTGCATCACCTTCTAGCAGCTTGAGCGCTGCCCAATCTTCTGGATAGTGTGATGGAAGATGTCCGGCTAAACAGCTCTGAATCTCTTTGAGTATGGGAAGATGCTCGTTTCCAATGACTGGACGGTTAGGATTAAAAGCCTCCGGCTCAGAAATGAGATGCACTGCAGCTTCAATGAGATCGTCCAGCCCTTGATTCCGGGAAGCTACGATGGGCACAACGGAGACACCCAATGCCGCTTCCAGCACATGGGATTCCACATGAATACCGTGTTGTTGCGCTACGTCCACCATGTTCAACCCGATAACCACAGGGATCGGCAGTACCAGCAATTCGGCCACCAGATATAGGTTGCGTTCCAACGCGGCCGTATTGACGATCACGATGACTGCATCAGGGCGCTGCCGGAGGATGTAGTCTCGTGCAACACATTCCTCCTCCGAATTGGCCGTTAGACTATAGGTTCCCGGGAGATCGATCAGGCGAATCTTTAAGCCGTTATGTGAGAATTCGCCGATTTTCTGTTCAACGGTTTTGCCTGGCCAGTTACCGACGTGTTGGCTCAACCCGGTAAGCATATTGAACACCGTAGACTTGCCGACATTCGGTTGTCCTGCCAATGCTACTGTAACTTGACTTCGCTTTTGCTTATTCACCTGATGCACCTTGTGCTGCTTCTACTTGAATCTTGAGGGCCGCGCCGCGCCCCAGCGCCACCTGTGTGTCCCGAACAGTCACGATAATCGGGCCATGGCCATAATTCTTAATGACCTCGATTGGTGCTCCAATCGTAAATCCTAGCGCTGCAATGCGTGCCCTGAATCCCCTACCGCCTTGCAGCTGATGCACAATACCACGCATTCCAGCTTGTAAATCGCATAAAGTCATCGATGATGAAGCCTGATGGGGAAACGTTCGGTGAGGATGTCTAGGGTGTCTTGATCTTGGCATGATGTGTTCCTCGTAATGCGTTATGATTCCTTTAATAAGTGGGGATAAAACTGTTCATTCGCAGTTCAGTTTGCCTTCATGGCATTGTGAACAATAACCGCTAAGGTGCAGATGCATCTCAGTGACCTGCAACCCTTCGTTCTCGCACAATTTGTATGCTGCTTCTATTACTTGAGGGGCTTCGAATTCGATCACCCGCCCACACTTTAGACAGGTGAAGTGGTGATGAGGCGTCGGCTGGGTTTTCTCAAAATGGCCATGGTTCTCTCCGAGTCGGTGCTCCTGAACCAGTCCGATTTCTTTCAGTAATGCCAGCGAGCGGTAAACCGTCGCAAGGCCAATGTTGGGATCGACAGATTTTGCCCGGTCATAAATCATGTCAGCATCCAGATGCTCCTGGCTATCGTTCAAGATCTCCAAAACCAATTTGCGCTGGCGTGTCAGTCGCCGACCTGAAGAGCGAATTTGTTCCATATACTCGTCCATAAGCTGCCAACCTCTTATTGATAATAATTCTCAATATCAATTATAGGTTGTTTCCTACAATCGGCAAGTGACGAATGTCATGGTTCTGCTAACATGTGCTAAACTCGATATAGGAGGAATCAATGTCTGCTTCAGATTTCAAGCGTACACTGCCCGGTTGGCTGGCAGTTGGCTTTGTCATCTTTGTAACATCAGGATGGACCTTTTGGGGAATAGCTGAGCTGTATTATGAGGGATGGGGCTTACCTTTCCCAGAGCCATTGGCTTACCTCATCCCCGCGGCAGTCTGTTTTCTCTTCACCATCCTGGCGCTGCGTTGGCCTCGTCTGGGTGGCTGGATATTGATCCTCTGCGGAGGGCTGTTCACTGCCTGGTGGTGGAACCTGTCAGCCCGGCGTGCCGGTGGGCTGACCTGGCAGATCGCGCTCAGCCTCTTCCCGGTCAGTGGATTGCTCATAATCAGTGGCGGCTTATTCTTGATCGAAGGGCGTCGTCGCCGCCAGCTACATGCCGATGGGGAGACGCCACACACAAGCTGGATACGTCGCAACCTGTCTTATTTGATAGCGCTCGGCATCCCCTTACTGATCGTAATTGGTGTTTCTGCTTTCCAATTACCGGTTGTCCTTGGCCGCTATGATGATGGTGACTACGAAGCACGGTTGATCGAGGGAAACGATGTTGCGCTCATCTGGGCTCCGGCCGGTCCAGGCTGGAATTGGCGTCAGGAGTGGGGCGGGTTCCCCTCATGGGCTTCCCTGGCGCGGTATGGAAAACCGCCCATTGGGTTGGACGGCAAACGCGATATTCCAGCTTTGGCCAATGATATGGACAAGACCAGCCTATGTACCTACCTGACCGCTGATGGTCTTTCTCTGGCCGAGACTCCCCAGAACTTGTGGCGCATGCCGACCGTCGACGAACTGGCCCGCTCGCTCGGGCGGGATGGACAGAATGCTGGTTGTATCTGGGATGGGGAAGAAGAACAGCTATCTTGTGCTGTCACCCCGGACAAGGACATGCCCTTGTGGAATCCATCCTCGCCTCCCATCTATTACTGGGCCGCCGATGAGCTAAATGCTAAGGATGCCTACTACGTCAGTTACAATGGCTGGGTCAATACCCAGCCAAAGACCTTCGGCAATCCCCGCCATGGCTATCGATGTGTGCGAGAACCCTAGTATTTCGCGGCAGAACCATAGCGTAATTACTTTTGCAATGTCCGGTTTCCTGGATCGGACAGAGTGGGCATGAGATACTCCTTGTGCTCAAGCGAAGGATCGGCGAAGATGGGACGAGGGCGGCCTCTTTGAGTATAGAACCATCCCGAGGTTGTTCAATTGGACATTGTCGAATTGCTCAGCCACCAGCTATGCAAGTTACCATACAACAGCTATGGCTGCTTCAAGAAAGTTCGACCGGTCAAGAAAATGGTTTCGCCCATCCTTGATGTAGATGTCGTCCGGATCATCAACGCGGCGCGGACCATACTCGCTGCCTGATGTAAGGCACTCGTGACCAGTGATAGACAACAGCGCAAACTCGTTCAAAACGCCAAAGCCCCCACCGAACCGGCGATCAACCACTGTGCAGCAAAATATGTACCCAGTTTCAAAACACGAGCCGACTTGAATTCCCCTCGGAAGCGGTTAATCGCCAGGATGGTGTCCGAAATGACAAATAGGCCCGCCCCAACAGAGGCTTGGAGCATTTCTCCTTGTCTCCCTTCAAGCCACCGTGCCCAGGCTAACCAAGCCATAGTCAGGATAACTACAATGTAGCCGAGAATTGGTAGCTTCAATTTGCCGAGTGAGGGTACAAGAATAGCGTAGATAACAACACCGAACACAACAAGAGGAAGCAATGGCCACCATGTCAGCTCACTGATCTCTGATGCAAAAGCCACAATATAAAAAAGATGTGCAATGAGAAACGCTACCAATCCAGGTACAAATCGCTCCAAGGGCAACATCAAGAAAACATCTCCTGCCGTGGAGAAGATGAGCCCAGCAACAATCGTATACTTGTAGAATGGTGAGGTGGCCTGTCCCAGGATGGCAACCAACCAGATAAACACCATCGTCAGGGGTTTGAAGATATAGACGTACCGTCGTGGACCACAATATTCCGCCCGGATGTGGATGGCGGCCGAGAGTATGATCAATGGTACAAGTACGAATATCAACATTCTACTCACCTTCCATTGGCTTTACCCTTTAAACTCGGCTGTTGGTAATACATATCCTTGGCCACGCCATCTTCGTTTTGATCATCGCAGCCAGGATATGCAGCCATTTATTTAGAATGTTAACAAAAGACAGTATTCCTCGCTTATTCCTAAATCTGAACTATGCCTGTACCAACTAAGAGGGGATACCTGTGCATCCGACCCACCTCCGCCATTCCTCTGCTTACCTCTACCAACCACATCGACATCAACCACTATATCCTAAGCGGTGCTACTGTCAATCGTCAATCACCCAGCCGCCGCGTGATCGACATAGCCCGGGTGATGGCGCTGTCTGACCATAAGGGCAGCTCTTCCAGAAAGTCGCGTTCTTCAAAACCGGGTTCCAGGTCGATCGCCTTCTGATATTCCTGCTCAGCCTCTTCGCGCTGCAAGTCGGTATCCAGTGTCAGAGCCAGTAAAGCGTGCGCTTCTGCCGTGTCAAGTCCGCCGTTAACCGCTCCTGATGCAGCCTCCAGTGCATCTTCGAAGCGCCCGGCTTCGAACAACGCGAAACCCAGCCGGAACAACAGCGTGGTATCCTCTGAACCAAGCGCCAGGGCCTGTTCATAGTCCTCGATGGCGCCGGCTGTGTAGAATATCCGCTGTCGAGCCCAGCCACGTGCTGCATAGACTTCGATGGTGCTGATGCCACGGTCAATAGCATCTGTATAGGCATCCTTGGCGCTATCGAACGCCTCCTCGTCTGTCAGGATGTCGCCGATAATCTGGTAAGCCCGGCCATCGTCAGGGTTGATTTCAATAGCCCGCTCAGCATCGGCCTGGGCCTGCTCAGACTCGTCCGCCTCACAATACAACCAGGCCCGCAGCAGATAGGCATCCAGATAAGCAGGGTCCAGCTCGATGGCCTGAGTGAAAGCCGCCTCTGCCCTGTCGATATCGCCATTAGCCTGGAAAGCTCGCCCCTGCTGAAGATAAATCGATGGGTTGTCCGGCTCAAGCTCAAGCAAATCGTCAAAGACAGCCAGCGCCTGCTCGTAATCAGCCAGGGCGATGAGTGTCCAGGCGCGGTTGAATGCCATGGCCGCGATATCGGGCGCTGACCGGCTGGCACTGGCGAAGTCATCGTGCGCCGCCTCATATTCGCCACGTAGATAGTAGATGTATCCCCGCAGGTTGGTTCTCCACGCGACGCCCGGGTCCATCTCCACAAGCTGAGAAGCCACCGCCAGGGCTGTATCCAGGTCATTGGCCAGGTAGTAAGCCAGCGTCTGGTTGTAAAGTGATATGGCCTGTACCAGACCAGAAGCCTCGGCTGCTCCGTAAGCGTTCAATGCCGCACCCGCATCGCCCAATTTGAGGTAAATATTCCCCCGGTTGATGGCCGCAGCAGCGAAATCTTCCTGGAGCTTGAGTGCCTGGCTGTAAGTTTGCAGCGCCTCTGTCAGGCTGCCACCGGCTGTCTGGGCACGACCAACAGCAAACATGAGAACAGCCTGGTTGCTGCCCAGCTGATCAAGCGAGATAGTCGACGGGAGGGACTGGAGGGTCTGAAAACGCCCGGCAGCCTGGTCGATTGCGCCCGCCGAGACTTCCAACAGCCCGATGGCCAACCCGGCCGGCAGGGTAGTCGCATCTGTCTCGGTGACATAGAACGATACCTTTTCCGGGGTTGATACATCCCAGACCGCTGGGGTATCTCCAATCCCCAGAACAGGTGCATCAGGTGCGCCCATCAGGTAAAACCTGACCAGCCCATCCTCGGCTCTTTCCCACACGATCAGCAAAGCAACCTCGGGCGCATCCTGGATGACGTCGATTTCTTCTGCTGATGCCCGCTCAGGCGGCAGCGTCACCTCCCGGACCGAAATACCGTTCGGCAGAGAGGCTCCAGTCTGCACATTCTGAAGTGCCTGTGTCAGCTGCTCCTTCAAATCCGGCGCATCCTGGCCCAATGGAGCCAACCCGATCAGCGTGCCGCCCAGCTGCTCGCCAGGCTCCTCGGCTGCTGGCTCAGGTGTATCCTCCACCTCCACTCCATCGTCCTGAGAGGCTTCGGGAGTCTGGGTAGGAGGTTTTATCTCAGCAACCGTCCAATGAGCATCGAACATCCCGGTGAGCAACATACCGGATACCACCAGGCTGATCACCAGAAAGGCAACAGCAGCAATCATCGCCCATGGAACGCCCTGCCCTTCTTCCAGATCGTGCACCTCTTCTTGTTTCTGTGACATATCACCTCATGCAAATTACCGGA
Organism: Anaerolineae bacterium; assembly: GCA_016927375.1. Lineage (GTDB taxonomy): Bacteria > Chloroflexota > Anaerolineae > Aggregatilineales > UBA3940 > JAFGMS01. The sequence continues at coordinate 13,309 of JAFGMS010000284.1, read as the reverse complement.
TCGGGCAGCCTAGGCCGGCGGCTCTTCCGGTTGGTTATCTTCTGTATCTGGCGATGGTCTGGATGTCTGAGAGAACACATCGTCAAAATAGGCCACCCAGTCCGTCTGGCGGACATGCTGAGCGCGGCGTGTTTGCTGGACGGCCATGTAGATCACCGCGGCCCCCGCCAACAGCAGTGCCAGAATTGCCACGGCAACTCCAAGAGGCGACACGGGCTGTGCCCGCGTCGCCGGGTAGTATTCGTATCCCTCGCGCAGTTCCGCCGGCGGCACCTCATTATCGATAGGAGACAAGCTGCGCAAGTATACCATCACTGCCTGGATATCCCCTGCCGCGATGTCGCTGTAAGCCTGCCAGGGCATGGCATAGATAGGCCGGCCATCCGGATGCTGCCCATCCACAATCGCCAGAATAATCTCCTCGTCTCTGAATGTCCCTATTCCAGTAACCCGGCTTGGCGTCAGATTACTGGCGTAGACAATACCCCATTCACCGCTGAAAGCCTGTCCACCGACCAGCAAGCGTGAGGGGGCGGGCTGCCCATCAGGCAGGCTCGGTGTATGGCACCGCCCGCAGGCCATCACATCCTGTACGAGATAGCGCCCATAAGCAACCTGATCGACAGGGTCTGGTCGATTAACGCCTACTGTCGGGTCCGGCGGCGTTGGGAGTAGAACATCAGCAGGATTGTTAACCGGCTGAGGATCCGTCTCGACCGGCTCAAGTCCATTGATGAAACCGACAACAGCGCCTACGTCTGCATCAGCCATGCCATTGTAGTAAAGGTAAGGCATCACAGGAGCTAGTTGGCGATTATCGGCGGCAATGCCGGTTGTGATAGCACGCCGCACAGCCTCATCGTCCCACACTGCCGGTCCATTCCGGGCGGGGGTCAGGTTCGGCGCATAGAAGATGCGATCATTCCACTGCACCACACCGCCGCTAAACACAGGTCCCTCAACCGGTGAATGGCAGTGCATGCAGCCGGAGATGACTGCCAGGTACTCTCCGGGCTCGTCATCTTCTCCCTGCGTATGACCGGGCATCACAGACAATACGGCCAGGGTAAGTAAGAAGCATAGAACCACCAACCTTCGCGTTAAACGAGACATTTCTCCTGTTTCATCCCTTGCGCATCCATCACCGGACTACCAGGTGGGCTGGAGTCTAGCGTGAGCGCATGAAAGCAGCAAACCCGGCATAGGGAATAGAGGTTAGGAAAAGAGATTGGGAAACGACAATATGCTTTGCTCGCGGCAGAAGACAAATACATATTAGTTGAAAGATTTTCCCTGCATGCTCTGCCACACTCGCGGATGATAGACTAACAAAAAGGCGGCGCCGGTCTTGCCGACGCCGCCTTTTTATAGACGTTGGGTAAGGTGAGATTTATCGACCGATGTGCATGGGCATGATAACATGCGTAAAGCTGTCATCGCCGACAGGGGTCAGCACGCCGGGCTTGTCCGGTCGGGAGGTGCCAATCATCACCCGGTCTTGCTGGATGACGTTCAGCACTTCAATCATATAGCGAACATTGAAGGCTATCTCAACGCCATCGCCCTCAATGGTGGCGGAGATGATACCTTCATTGCTGCCTGTCTCTGAAGATTCGGCGCTGACCCTCACGACCCCGGCGGCACCCTCCTGAGGCTGGATGTTCAAACGAACCGTATGATTAGCTTCGCGAGCAAAGATGTCGGCACGCTTACAGGCCTGCAAAAGCTCGGCTGTTTCCACGATGGTGCGGGTAGTCACAGTATTTGGCTGTGGAATGATCTGCCGGTAGTCCGGAAAGGCCCCATCGATGACCGTTGTGAAGATGTCCACGTTCGTCATGTGGAACAGCACCTGCGAGCGCTCCCCAGGCAGAATGAGCGAGACGAACTCCTCTTCTTCTGCACTGATGCGAGCCAGCTCGGTCAGCGTTCGAGCTGGAACGACCATCGAGAACGCCTCGTAGAAATCGGCCTCAAGCGGCAGCTCACGAACAGAAAGCCGGAAACCGTCGGCAGCAGCCATTGTCAGCATACCGTCCTGATAGGTGATCGAGACCCCAGTCAAGATGGGACGGCTGTCATCCCGCGCAGCGGCGATGGCAACCATGCCGATCGTCTCGCGCAGCACATCAACCGGAATAGGCAGATGTTCGTCATCTGCGTCCGGCTCAGGCATGATCGGAAATTCCTGTGCATCGATGCCCTTGATGTTAGCCACCGTTGCGCCACAAGCCATTCGCAGTGAATTGGTGCGCACTGCCACTTCCAGATCGACACGTTCCGGTGAGAGCGTGTTGACCAGGTCCGTCAGAGTCCGCGCCGGAACAGCCAGACCGCCATCTTCCTCAACAGAAGCCCCGATCCAGGCTGTGATGCCCATCTCGAAGTTGGTAGCAGCCAACCGCAAGCGCCCATTATCACTTGCCATCAGAATGTTGGATAACACTGGCACGGTACTACGTGTTCCAACTGCACGTCCAACAATGTTCAACCCACGTGCCAGGTTATCTTGGAGACAGGAAACTTGCATACCCATAGCGACACTATCCCCTTTTCATGAAATGACGTGCTATTTGTGTGTACCAATATAGCACCTGGATGTTTCACGGAAAGTCTTTTGCAGACTGCACCCGTGAAATCTCGAGTGAAATCCGGGGAAAAGGATAACCTGTGGTTAAGCTTCTCTTTTGGAGTTCATCTATTATTGATGTGATTATACAACATGTGTTGTGCATGCTCAAGCAAATGAGCATTGAAGGTATGTAGAGGGTTTGTTTTATAGGGTGTTTTTTGCCGTAGTTGCAATGCCGGGCTGCCGCCCACACCTTCAACGGATGACGCTGTAGTAGCGTATCAGACTTCCGAAGTCTCAAACGATAGCCGACTTCGGAAGTCTGATCTAAGCAGTGTGCGTTCAGATGGTCCTTTCACGCAGCACTGAAGAGATGTAATCCATCGTGGCTACAACAACTGCAATGGCCAGCATTTGCGCGCTTGCGCCACGATAGTTGAGCAGGTTGATATTCTGTTGCAGTAGAAAGCCAATGCCACCACCACCTACAAACCCGATGATAGTGGACATGCGTACATTGATGTCCCAACGATACATGGTGTAAGAGATGTAAGGTGGGATGATCTGTGGCACAACCGCATAGACGATGGTTTGTAAGCGGTTGGCCCCCGTAGCTGCAACCGCTTCCAGTGGGCCGGTCATGATGCTCTCGACTTGTTCAGAGTACAGCTTTGCAAGGCTGACGATGGTATGCAGGCCCAGCGCCAGCACGCCCGCAAATGGGCCAATGCCGACCGCGATCACAAACACGATGGCCATGACCAGGGCTTCCACTGAGCGAAGAGCATTGAGGAAGGTGCGGGTAATATAATAAATTACCATGCCGATTGGCAGAGCATCTTTGGCTTTTGTGAACAGTGCTAACAAGAAACCTGATGCGCCACCAACGCTCAGGGGAATCCACAAGGTGTACATCGGTTGGCCGATCTGGTACATCCATTCCACCAATTGCCCGAGCAGCCCCAGTACCGTGGCCCCAGTCACAGTAGCCAGAATGATATTGAGAATTTTGAGCCCACTGACCGGCATTTTTTCGGAGCTCCGCTGCCCGATACGGCCGAGGACACTGCTCAGCGTCCCGCCAACAGCCAGAGCACCCAGGGCCGGTGTGATGATGGCAACAATATCGCCTAGTTGGAACAGAAAGTATCCAACGAAGCCGAATGAGCCTAAAGTTTCCTCCAGCATTCCTCCGGAGTTTATTGCCAGGCTGGCCAGTTGGAATAGTCCGTAAAAGCCAACCAGAACCGCCAGTATTAAAACGCCTATGCGTGCCAGCCGGAGTTGTATACTTGGGGAGGTTGTCGTTTCTACTTGTGGTAAAGCCCAGCTCAAGCCAAACGCAATGAGTACCGGGGATATTACGACGCTTGCCACGTTTATCCAGATAGTTGAGCCGATGGAAGCGCTCAAACCGCCAACCCATCTGACTGCCATATAGCCGACAACGATACCAATCGGCCAGCCCAAAACGGATAGGGAAATACTGGCCAGAGGGCTCCTGACCGGTGCCATCAGGTTGCGGGCAGCGATGAAGCTCAACGGGATGGCAAGCATTGTGCCAAACACCGTTGCCAGCAAGGCCATGAAGACGGTCTCGACGATCTTGTCCCAGGTATCGTGAGCGGTTTGGGTAAGGTGAGGCGCGCCAACATTGCGCCGGAGTGTGGCGCGGATATACTGTACATCATCGCTGGGCCGGTTAGGAAGTTCCATGTCGACGATGAAATGCCCATCGGCGTCCGTTTCTGCGTTATCACGTCCCAAGGTCACGATGTTATCAGGATCGCTGCCGGGGACAAATCGTAGGGGACCTTCTGTATAGGGGGCAAAATTAAATCCCTCTACCTGGACAACATCACCGGGGCTGGCGCATGTAGGTGAGACAGCAAGGTAAGGTTCAGATTTGTCCTGCTCCGGTCCAGATGGGATGCTGCCATCCTCAGGGCAGGGCACATAAATGGGCAAGTTGACAACTTCTTCTACCTGGTCATGTTCGAGAATGTCCGGCTTGGCCAGAGCGCGAATCACACGGATCAGACTTGCCTGGCGCGATTCGCTGCGCAGTTCTTGAAGGTCCACTCTGGTGATCTGGAAACCATAAGCCAGAACCACCATACATAAAAGAGCGATCAGGCCAACGCGCAAGGATTTCCAGGGGGATGCTTTCTTGTTGTTCTTCATAGCTGCACCATTCTATCCGACCCGCTCGGCATCGCGGCCGTAGATCTCTTTGAATTTTTCGTCGTCGATTTGCTCTGGCAAGCCATCAAATACCAGTTTGCCCTCGTTGAGGGCAATTGCGCGGTCGGCATAACGGTGGACGAGGTCCAAAAAGTGTAGGCTGCACAGTACTGTGACCCCGTCTTTTTTGTTGATGTCCTCCAGGTAGGTCATGATGCTGTGTGCCAGGACCGGGTCAAGGCTGGCCACCGGCTCATCCGCCAGGATCATCTCAGGGTCTTGCATGAGTGCCCGCGCGATGCCAACACGCTGCTGTTGGCCACCGCTGAGCTCATCGGCGCGTTGGTAAGCCTTTTCAGCAATGCCCACCCTTTGCAATTGCAGGATGGCCTTTTCTACATCTTCCTTCGGAAAGCGGTTTACCAAACTCCAAGCCGGGTTGACATAACCGAGGCGTCCGGCAAGTACATTGGTGATAACCTTGGAGCGGTGAACCAGGTTGAAGTGTTGGAAGACCATTCCAATTTTGCGGCGGATACGGCGCATTTCATCTTGCGAGGCGGCGGTGATATCCTCACCGTTCCAGAGAATCTGCCCTTCGGTGGGCTCGATCAGGCGATTGATGCAGCGCAGCAGGGTGGACTTCCCCGAACCGCTCAGGCCGATGACAGCCAGGAACTGGTTGTCTGCCACCTCAAAGCTAACATTGTCCAGTGCTTTGACGCCGCCCTCATAGATTTTGGTCAAGTTTCTGATCTGGAGCATAAGTGGGGTATCCTGACAATGTGATTGTGGTGCATTTCAGTACTATATGCTTTTTAGAGTTGTATAGGAACGTTCCGACCTTTGGTTTGTAGTGAGCGATGCTTATCGTAATAGAAGGAATGCGTATAATTTGGGGCAGGGGGATTTCCCTGCCCCAAGTACTTTCAATAAACAAACAGGCTTACTCTTCGATCTCGTAGCCGGTGGCTTCGACCATGGCACGGACCATATCGTACTCAGCGTCAGTGGCAGGCTCGATGCCGGTCCAGCCATAGAAATCGTTGCTGCCAATGGACTCGCCCCAGGCATCGGTTCCGGCAAAAGCGAGCAGTGCCTCCTCGATCTGGGCACGCAGGTCTGCCGGGAATTCCGGTCCGAAGGACAGTGTGTCGTTCGGGATAGCGGCGGAAACAGCCAGAATGCGGACTTTCTGCATTACATCGGGAGCCTCAGTGCGGATGTTGGCCCGAGCGTCGAGCACGCGCCAGCCGTCACATAAGAGCTTATCTCCCTCAGCATCAGGCGCGCAGTTGGGAATCGCCTCGTCGGGGATCTCGTACATGTCTTCACTGACCGTGCCGGCCTGGTAATCTTCCCAGCTGAAGACAGGAGCGCCCTCGGGTGTCAGGGGGACGCTGTAGAAGACGGTTCCGAAGTCGACGTCACCACGGTAGACGGCGGTGACAGTCTGGTTGTGGCCGCCGGTCTGGACCTGCTCGCCGGGGGTGACGCCGGCATCCCTAAACTCGACGAAAGGAACCATGTAGCCGGAGGTCGAGCCCTGGTCACCATAACCCCAGGTGGCGCCTTCGAGGTCAGCCAGGGTCTGGTACTCACTGTCACGGGCGACAATGTACTCAGCCCAGTACACCGGGTAGCCATAGCGGACCGCTTTGAAGGCAACATCCACACCGCACAGCTGGCTGGCGATGGCATAACCCAGGCCGGGGATGAAAGCCATGGTGTCCGTGGGAGAAGCACACATCTCTTCGATGGTGGCTGCATAAGAAGTCGGGACAGTCACTTCGAAGGTGAGGCCGGTGGCTTCATTCAAAGCATCGGCCATAACCTGACCACCAGTCACGATGATGTTAGCATCTACTGAGGGGACGAACAATACCTTGATGGGATGTTCAGGCGAGCCAATAGCAGCCTCAGGCTCTTCGGTCGGCTCTTCAGTGGGTTCTTCAGTAGGTTCTTCCGTTGGCTCCGTTGTCGCGGAGGGTTCGGTCGCCGCTGGGCCGCAGGCTGCCAACAGGGCCACCACCGCTACAAGAGCAAATACAATATGGATAAAACGAATTTTGCTCATTTCCTCTCCTCTCATAAAGTTAGATTTAGGGAACGGTTTTCCTAATATATGCCATTATACTGCAAATGGCTGAAAAATGGACTTGTAATCTGTATAGGCTTTTGGGCTGCATCTACTGTTATCACCCATCGTATTCCCTTCCCCACTTTGTTTTGGCCGTCAAATTCCACGCCAACGGAGTTACCGAGACAACTTTGTCAACCAGCACTGCTTTGATGTCGCTCGATTCCTCCATTTTATCTGTATCGATGGCGGGATCAAGTTCGAGATCGTAACCTAGCGAGAAATCTCTCTTTGAAGGTTTCCGGAGTATGAAATATTTCTGCTGGCCCTGAGTAGTCAGACGTATAGCCGACTCAGTTGTAGCGGAGGCCGGGACATTCACGTTGAGTACTGCAATTTCCGAGGGTAGTTTCTCTTTCAACACGCGCTCAGCGAAATGCCTGGTAAAATGCCCGGCAGCATCCCAATTAACCAGGGGATATTCCGCTGCATGATACAGCTCTGGGGCTACTACCTGGGAAATTGCGATTGCCGGAATATCATATGTGGTTGCCTCAAAAGCTGCGCCAACAGTGCCACTTACCATAAGGGTCAAGCCAACATTTTCGCCATAGTTTATGCCGCTCACACATAGTTCAGGCTTTTTCTCGGCAAGCTCCAATATGGCATGAGAGACAGCCTGAGCAGGAGAGCCATGTACCCCGTATCCGGTAACCATTTTGTCATTGACGGCCAGCTTGAACTCCTCAATTATTCCAACATCGTCTCCTTTTGGAAAAGCTTGCCCCATAGCCGTTTGTTGGTAACGAGGCGCTACAATCAATAACTCTCCCAATGGAGCCACAGCCTCTGCAGCAGCGACTAACCCGGGTGAAAGGATTCCATCGTCATTAGTAACCAGAATGAGTGGGGACATTTACCTCTCCATGGTGTTGGGGCTATTTTAATCAAGCCCCAATATTCCAGATTTTCCACAAGGCTGCTTCTGCAGCCTTTAGGGGCCCATACCCTATCAAGAAATGGGCTTTTACAGAGTGTATTCTGAGTGCAGAAGGTCGAACGTAAGAGCATTGATGCAGCGCTGCTCTACAGGAGGGTTAAGAGCGACCATATGGAGCAGTATATTCGATAGGAAGGCCATTCATTCAGAGCCATAAGACATCAGGGCGGGGTTGCACCCGCCCTGTCTATCTAAGATACTTCGGCTTCTGCTTCGGGCGCTGCTGTTTTGGTCTCTACTTTGGCCGTTTTGCTCTCCTGGTGTGCTTTCCAGGCCTCGTATACAGCCGGGATGACCGAGATCAGGATAATGGCGATGATGACGACCTCGAAGTTCTTCTGCACGAAGGGGATATTGCCGAAGAAATAGCCGGCGACGGTAAAGAGGGCCACCCAGAGAACACCGCCAAAGAAATTATAGGTGATGAAGTAACCGTACGACATGCGGCTGACGCCGGCCACGAAGGGGGCGAAGGTACGGATGATCGGCACAAAGCGCGCCAGCACGATGGTTTTGCCGCCATGCTTTTCGAAGAAAGCGTGTGTACGCTCCATGTATTCTTTCTTGATCCATCTGACTTCGCCGGTGTAGGCGCGCGCTCCAACCGCGTGACCGATCCAGTAGTTGACGGTATCACCCAGAATGGCGGCGGTGGCCAGCAGGAAGAAGATCAACAAGGGATTAAGTGAGCCTTTAGCGGCAAAGGTGGCGGCAGCAAAGATCAGCGAATCGCCGGGCAGGAAGGGCGTCACTACAAAGCCGGTTTCCATGAAGATCACCAGGAAGAGCAGCCCATACGTCCAGGCTCCATACTGCAAGATCACTTCGTGCAGCATGTCGTCTAAGTTCAGGAAAAGGTCAAGAAATTGTGTAATCAGATCCATCACGTTCCTCATTGATTGGCCAAACAATTGGGTCTCATATTAGCTAATGGTCCCCGATTATGCCGTATTTATGCGCGAATGAAAATAAATCAGGGCCGAGCGCTCGTTGCTCGCTGCTGTCTTTATCGCTCGATAGTCTGGGCGCGGGCCGGGCCGACAGTGATAGTCTTAACCGGCAGTCCGGTCAGCTCCTCCAGGTAATCGACATAAGATTGTGCGTTGGAGGGCAGGTCGGAGAAGCTGCGCACGCCCATGATGTCCTCTTGCCAGCCGGGGATGCTCTGGTAGATAGGTTGGCAGTCCTGGTGCGTCTCCAGCTCGCACGGCAACGTATCGACCGGAGCGCCGTTGCAGGTATAGCTGTTGGCCACCTGGAGCGCGTCGAAGCCGCTCAGCACATCCAGCTTGGTGATAACCAGCTCGGTCAGGCCATTGATGCGTGCCGCATAGCGCACCACCAGCGTATCGAGCCATCCACAGCGGCGCGGCCGGCCGGTGGTGGTCCCATATTCGTCCCAAGGGTTAGCTCCTGTGCCGCGCAGCCGGTCACCCAGCGCATCGTGCAGCTCGGTCGGGAACGGCCCACCGCCAACACGCGTGCTGAAAGCTTTTGCCACGCCAATAATGCGTTCGATGTAGCGTGGCCCGATGCCTAACCCGGTGATCACCCCTCCCACGGTTGCTGAGGAGCTGGTTACATAAGGGTAAATGCCGTGGTCGATGTCGAGAAGTGTGCCCTGAGCGCCTTCGCACAGAACGATCTTGTCTGCCTGCAGCGCCTGGTAGAGCAAGAGCGGCACATCGGCAAGGTAAGGTGCCAGAAACGCGGCGGCGGCATGCAGGTCCGGTAAAGCGGCATCGATGTCAATAGGCTCCGTCTTGTAGACATCGACCAACAGGCGGTTTTTGCCCTCGATGTGCTGTTTGACCTTCTCGATGAAGAGGTCCGGGGCACGCATCAGCCCAGCCCGCAGGCCGGTGCGAGCGGCTTTATCGGTATAGACCGGCCCAATGCCACGTGAAGTCGTGCCGATCGCCGAATCACCGCGCTGGGCTTCGTTGACCTTATCGAGTGCAACGTGTGCAGGGGTGATGATGTGAGCCGTCTCGGCCAGCATAATCCGCTCCGGCGATATATCGATCCCTCGCTCGGCCAGCTCTCGCAGTTCGGAGGCCAGGACGAGCGGGTTAACCACCGTGCCCCCCCCAATTGCACAGCGCTTGCCCGGATGCAGCACACCGGAGGGGACTAAGTGCAGCTTGTAGACCTCATCACCGACGCGGATGGTATGGCCGGCGTTATCGCCGCCCGCATAACGGGCCACGAAATCGGAATGAGCCGCCAGCAAGTCGACGACGCGGCCTTTTCCCTCATCTCCCCATTGCGTTCCAAGAACAACATATGCGGGCATAGTATCCCCCTATTCCTGACAGACAAAGTTCGGACGGGCCAGGCTGGCCCGTCCGTGTGCTATAACTATTCAATGCCTGCATTATACCTTATCTGGCTCTGACCTGAAAATATGTGCTGAGATCAGATGATAAGTCTTTTGCTGCAAGCTAATCGCCGATTGCCTTTACCCTTCTCCAAGACTGGCCGCTGCCTCAGCCAGGATGGCCGCACCGATGGCGAGAGCCTGCTCATCGAAATCGAAGCGCGGGTTATGGTGCGGGAAATCAAGCCGGCGTTCGTTGTTGGCAGAACCGACGAAAAAGTAGCATCCAGGGATGTTTTCCATCAGGCGAGACATGTCCTCAGAGCCCATCGTACATACATCCTGGCGGATATTCTGCTCGCCGACCTGGCGGGCAGCAATACCGGCGATGCGCTCAGAAACGGCCTGATCGTTGACTACAGCCGGGGTCATGAGCGTAATCTCGACTTCGGCTTTGCATCCCATCGATGCAGCCACTCCCTCACAAATCTCGGCCAGGCGCTGGTGGATCATCTCCCTGGTCTCCGGCTCATAGGTACGGATAGTGCCCTCCAGCTTCACCTCCGGAGGAATGACGTTGAAGGCATCTCCACCATGTATCGAGCCTATGCTTACAACGCCGCCATCGAGGGGCTTGAGGTTGCGACTGACGATGGTTTGAAGGGCTGAGACGATCTGGACAGCAGCAGCGATGGGGTCCTTAGCCAGGTGTGGGGCGGCCCCATGCCCTCCATAGCCGGCAATGGTGCACCGCCAGATGTCGGCCGATGCCATACATGGTCCCGGTGTCACCGACACCTGACCAACCGGCAGATCGTTCCACAGGTGCAAACCGATGCTGAAATCCGGCCGGGGGTTCTCCAGTACCCCGTCGGCTACCATGGCGCTGGCACCGGCTCCGATCTCTTCGGCAGGTTGGAAGACGAACTTAAACCGTCCTTTGAACCGGGAACGATGCTTGCTGAGTATCCGGGCGACGGCCAGGCCGATGCTGGTATGGCCATCGTGCCCACAAGCATGCATGACGTTGGGTGTCTCTGAGATATAGTCGGTCTGGTTAGCTTCCTGAACCGGCAGTGCATCCATATCGGCACGTACCAATATGGTCAGGCCGTCATGCCGGCCTTCAAGAAGCCCCACCACGCCCGTCTTGCCGATCCCGATCTGTACCTCTATGTCCAGATCGTGCAGGACCGCGGCTACGATGCCGGAAGTGCGTATCTCTTGAAACGCCAGTTCCGGGTGCCGGTGAAGATCGCGACGGCGCTCAACCATCTCGGCCTGCAAGGATTGTGCTTCACTTCGAAAGTCGATGCTCATTGAGTTATCTCGATCCTGTAGGAATTTCCTTTTTCGACCCGGTCTACATTGAAGTTTCCGATCCGAGTCACCGAAGTGATGAGTTCGCTTTTTAGAAAGGGGGTTGGGGTAGAGAGCACGAATTAAAATCCACACAATACAGGTGACAAGTGATGCCTTGCATCACCCATATCCGTCACCAGCACAAGATTGGTAACTGCTTTGACAATGTCAACCAGCTGAGTAGCTACGAAGATTTTGTATCGCCGGACTTGCGACGGCGACGGCGTGGTCTCCGTTTACGGTGACGAGAAGACTTCTTTTGTGACGGCTCTTCCCGACCCGATTCCTGAGTCGGCGCAGCAGATGTCTTTTCGGGTTTGCTTGGACTGGCCCTACATTCACGGGAGCGGGTTTGGGCAGCCTTCTCAGCTATCGCGCGCATCTCTTCAAGCGGTATGAGGTCCTCTCTCATGACCTGGTAGCGCGTATCATTGACGATAACTGTCACCGAGTCCGTCAGAGCATTAACCTCGATAACTTTACCCTCTCCAAAAGGTGTCCCGATCCGCCTGTTGATCTTGGGCAGCCCTTTGCGTGCCTCGACGTATTGTTCATACTCGTAGCCCAGGCAGCAGCGCAGCCGTCCGCACATCCCTGTGATCTCCGATGGATTCATAGAGATGCCCTGGGCCTTGGCCATCTTGATCGAAACAGGGCTGAACTCAGATAGGTGAACGGCACAACATCGTGGGCCGCTGCAGGCGCCATATTCGCCAAGAATCTTGGCCGTGTCACGAGAGCCTACACGACGCATCTCGATGCGGGTGTGCAGATTTTGCTCAAGGCGCTTGCGCAGACGGTTGGTGTTGACCCGTTCCTCCTCTGATGTAAAGGTCAAGGTCAGCATACTGCCGTCATAGTTGTAGCTTGCCTGGATAAATTTAACGCCTTCCAAATTCCCGATTTCTGCGGCAGCTTCCCGGCAGTCGATCAGGGCTTTTGTTTCCTTTGATGCCCACCATTTCTTCATCAGCAGATCGCGGGCAGTGGCAGGAGCTTTGATCGGTTTAGGCCTTGATGGGCCTCGCTTGTCCGGCGACACGATCTCGGCGATCTGGCCAATCTGGCGGCCTCGCGAGGTCTCGACAATGACATAATCACCGGTTTTCAGATGAGGATAGGCAGAAACATCAAAGTGGTAGAGCTTACCAGTCTGGTTAAAGCGAATGCTTGCAACCAGTGGTGTATTCGTCGCAGCCATATATTCTCCAAAAGAAAGCATCCATAGGGTCTGACAATATATTCAGATGTCTACGTCCTATGGTCTGTTTTTGATGTAGGGGCACTCTTTATGGGTGCCCAGGGCAGGAAAAAACACTGTCCCTGCTGAATGGATCCGGAAATCCATACTTAAGTGTAAAGTGGGGCGACTGAAACCGCAAACCAGAGTAAGGGTTTTCGGGGGACAGCTCAGCTCGTTGAGGGGAGAGGGCTCAATCTGCGATTTCCAACACCGATCCGAGCCCTTCGGCTTCGGCAATTCGAGCCATCAGTGTCTCGTCCAACTGTCCTTGCTGGTTATGGATGGGTATCCATCCGTCGATATTCATCCGCAACCGGTAAAGTGCAGATTTTAATCTGCGAGTGTTATCACCCCAATAGATCCTGGCATCTTGAGCATGCCGTCGGATTAAAATCCGGCAAGTACGGGTGACAAGTGATGCTTTGCATCACCCATATCTGTCACCAGCACTGAGTGTAATGTGACATTGTCAAGTTATTGTGTGATTGACGACCGAAGGTCGTTTGGATTGAATGATTGACGATTGAAAAATGTCTCAAGCCATCTAG
>JAFGMS010000283.1 GCA_016927375.1 Anaerolineae bacterium | reverse complement strand
TGATCGGTATCTACGTCTGAGCCAAACTTCCAAACTCTGGGCATGGTTTTTTTCCCGTTGTTTCTCTGTTGAGGGAGTAGCAGTCGTGCGTCCCCTCATTCGTTTAATAACCAGTTGCATGTAAGCTGTTAGCATTCAGCACTGTTTTTTCAATCGTCAGTCGTCAATCAACAATCGTCAATTAGATGTCTCGTGGGTCGGTAATGCGCCCCGTGATGGCCGTTGCCGCGGCCACGGAGGGCGAGGCCAGGTAGATGCTCGACGTCGGCGCGCCCATGCGGCCCTTGAAGTTGCGGTTGCCTGTCGATAGGCACACATCGTCATCGCCCAGGGTGCCCAGGTGACGGCCCATGCACATCCCGCAGCCGGGCGTGGTCAGCACGGCACCCGCCGCCAGCAGAGTAGCCAGCGTCCCATCGGCGGCCGCCCGCTGCATCTCCCGGCTCGATACCGGTGTGACGATAAACCGCACATCCTCATTGACCTGCTTCCCGTTCAATATATCAGCAGCGGCTCGCATATCTTCGTAGCGGGCGTTGGTGCAGGTGCCCAGAAAGATCACGTTCACTTCGGCGCCGGCTATCTCCGAGATATCGACCACGTTATCGACCGCATGGGGGAACGCAACCTGCGGCTCCAGCCCATCGAGGTCAACCTCGACCGTCCGCGCGTAAGTAGCATCCGGCTCGACGCGCAGCCAGTCCGGCACAGGACAACGATCGGCCACTTCGCCTGAAGGCGGCACGATGCCCACCTTGGCGCCCAGCTCGACCGCCATGCTGGAAAGCGTCTGGCGGCCGCTCAGCGGCAGCCAATCCAGCCCGTGATACTCGACGGCAGCGTAAGTGGCGCCGGCGATGGTCATGTCGCGCTCCAGCTTGAGGGCCAGGTCCTTCGGACCGACCCCCGGCCCGAACGCGCCCGAAACCTGCACCTTGATGGTCTCCGGGACACGCAGCCAGGTGCGCCCGGTGGCCCAGATCAGCGCGATGTCGGTCGAGCCCATGCCGGAGCCAAAGGCGCCCACGGCGCCGTAGCTGGTCGAGTGCGAATCGGACCCCAGCACGATGCGGCCGGGCCGGGCGATCTGTTCCTCGATCAGCACCTGGTGGCAGATGCCGCGCCCTACATCAAACATGCGGATGCCCTGCTCGCGGGCAAAGCGGCGCGAGGTGTTCTGGTTGTTGGCCACCCCCACCGTCGAGGGCGGTGCCACGTGATCGACCGTCAGGACGATCTGGTCGGGGTCGGCCACCCGCTCTTTGCCCAGCTCCTCTTTCATAATCTGGATGATGCTGGGGGTCAGCGAATCGTGCCCCATCACAACATCCGGCCGGACGATGACCAGCTCGCCCGGCTGTACCTCTCTACCCGCAGCATGGGATAGGATCTGCTCGCTTAATGTCCGCCCCATGCGATCCCCTCCCCAACAGGCTGGATGTGCTGTGTATCGAGCAGCAGCCGGTCGACATCATCCATCGAGATAGCCTGACCGTCAGATAGTGACTTGATTTGCTCCGTCACCGACTTGATCTGTTGATCGTTGAGGAACAGCCCCAGCTCCTGGGCCCGGTGACGGATGGCGTTCCAGCCAGTCAGGCGATGGGCAATGTGGATGTTGCGCGTCAGCCCAAAGGCTTCCGGGCTCAGCGCTTCGTAGGCCGATGGGTGGTTGAGCACGGCCTTGGTGTGCAGCCCGGCCTTGTGCGTAAAGGCCGAGAAGCCGGTGATGTAGTTATTGAAGGGTATCTCGATCTGTACCAGCGATGCAACGAACTGCTCCAGTTCGGCCAGTTGGCTGAGATTATATTTCTCGACTAACTTAGGATCGGTGGCATACAGCCGCGCGATCAGCCCGCCCAGTGAGGTGATGCCGTTGCGCTCCCCGATGCCCAGCACGGTGGTATCGATGTGAGTGCCGCCGCCCTCCAGCGCCGCATAGGCATTGGCGATGGCACAGCCCGTGTCGTTGTGTCCATGGAACTCAATGTCGGCCTCGATGCGCCCTCGCAGCTCCTTGACCAGGCTGTAGACCTGGTGCGGCGTCCCGATGCCAACCGTATCGGCGATGCCAACCCGGTCGATCCCAAGCGCATCGACTGCCTCGTAGACCCGGAACAGGTCGGGCAGGGCACTGCGCATGCTGTCCTCAGTGCTGAAGCGCACCTCGACGCCGTGCGATTGGAGGAAGGTCACGACTTCAATGGCCATCTCGATAATCGCATCGATGCTCTTGCCATGGCTGAACTTCTGCAAATAGGCAGATGTACCGATCACCACGTTAACCCCATCGACGCCCGTCTGGACCGCCTTACGGGCATCGTCCATATGGCAGCGGATGTGCGTCAGAACCTTGGCTTGCAAGCCCAGGCCGGCAATAGCGCGGCAGTCCTCGAAGCTTTGTGGGGAAGCACAGGGTGATGTCACCTCGATGTACTCCACGCCAAATGCATCGAGTTTCCGGGCAATGGCAATCTTCTGCTCGGTGGTGAAGTTGGCGTTGATAAACTGCTCGCCTTCACGTAGGGTGGTATCGATGATTGCAAACTGTTCCAGGCTCATGATCGTCCTCTTAGGTTACCGAATTGGGTAAAATGGGTTAGCAAAATGTACAGCTCTCCGGCAAAGCTTCGACCGTCTAGTGCGTAAATATTTGAATATGTAAATATGTAATGTGTGCTCTTTTGCCGGCTGTTCGTCATAGTCCGCGACCTTACGTTTTACCTATTTACCTATTTATCTTCTACAAAGAGCCATCCTCTGAAGCCATACCATCTTGAACGATGGCTAACACCCTCTTGAGCACTTCGATGGCCTTCAAATACTCATCCACGATGATGTGCTCGCCTGGTGTATGGTCGAGCCTGCTGTCGCCGGGACCGTAAGCCACAACCGGGCAGTTCCAGATTGGGCCGACGACGTTCATATCGGACGTGCCGGTCTTCACCTTGAAGCGCGGCTGCTCGCCCATTTCTCTCAGAGCCCGATTAAATGCGCGGGCAAGTGCCGTCGTACGGTTAGATTGGTAGGCCGCCTCGTAGCCGTAGCAGCGCAGCGATGCGTCTCCGGCCAACTGCCGGGCAGTCTCTTCAAAAGCCTCGATATCAAAGTCGGGCGGAAGCCGCAGACCAACGTTGGCATCGGCAGTGTTGGTCAGACCGTCGCTGCGTGTGTTGATGTCGGAGAGTGTCACCAGCACCTGGTCGAAGAGACGTTCGCGGCTCTCATTGAGGGCAGCAATGTGAGCACTCAGAGCATTCCACCAACTCACCGCTTCCTCGGCCGCGCTGGCCCCCGCCCCGGCCGAATGGCCCATCGGCCGCTGCAAAGAGTAGTCAATCAGCAAGCGTCCCTTGTAACCCAGCGTGACGCCGTCCCAGCCGCTCGGCTCGCCGATGATACAGTAATTCGGCTGGTACCGGGGGGCAATATGACGCGCGCCCCTGGATGTGGCTGCCTCTTCCTCTACCGCCCCGATTACCACCAGCCGCACACCCGGCAGCACATCGACCTGTGAGGCAGCAGCAACGAAAGTGGCCAGCGGCCCCTTGGCATCGACCGTACCACGCCCGTACAGTGTGCCGTTCTCACGACGAACAGGGATGTCACCGGGGACGGTATCGATGTGCCCCAGCAGCACGATTTCGCGGGTAACCTCACCGGCGCCTTCTCGCACACCGATTGCATTCCCCACTTCATCGACGTGAGCGTCCATGCCCAGCGCCTGCATCTGGTCGGCCAGGTAAGTCGAGGCAGGCCGTTCATGACCGGAAAAGCTCTCGATGCTGACCAATCCTTCAAGAAGCATAACAGGATCGCTGTGCATCACTTGCTCCCGTTTTCCATCTGAACCAGGACATCACAAAGTGCCTCGATGACCGTATCGATATCCTCCCGCGGGATCGTGAGGGGAGGCAGAAGGCGCATCACGGTTGTGCCGGACGTCAGGGTCAAGACGCCGTGCTCGATCAGACCTTCAACCACCTTTGAGGCGCGCACCTTGAACTCGACGCCGATCATCAACCCCATGCCGCGCACCTCACGGATGAGCGGCGAGTTGATCTCCTCCAACCGCTCGCGAAAATACTCGCCCATCTCGGTGGCCCGGGCCTGAAGCTGCTCCGATTGGTAGACCTCCAAAGCGGCCAGCGATGTGGCGCAGGCCAGCGGGTTACCCCCGAAGGTCGAGCCGTGCAGGCCGGGCTTCATGCCGTCGACGCCAGAGCCGATGCCGACGGCCCCCATCGGCATGCCGCCGGCGATGGCCTTGCCCATGGTCAGCAGGTCGGGCACCACACCGTGATGCTGGCAGGCAAACCAGCGGCCGGTGCGTCCGAAGCCGGTCTGGACCTCATCCAGGATGAGTAGCGCGTCCTGTGTATTGCAGATTTCACGTGCAGCGCGAATGTAATCGCCATCACCTGGATGAATGCCGCCTTCGCCCTGCACAACTTCCAATATGACGGCGGCTGTCTCACCTGTGACGGCGGCTTCCAACGCCTCGACGTCGTTGTAGGGTACGCGGTCAAATCCAGGCACCAGGGGACCAAAGGGCTCACGATAATCCTTCTTGTAAGTC
The DNA here is from genome assembly GCA_016927375.1 of Anaerolineae bacterium. Lineage (GTDB taxonomy): Bacteria > Chloroflexota > Anaerolineae > Aggregatilineales > UBA3940 > JAFGMS01. Next base: position 1,510 of record JAFGMS010000283.1, on the reverse strand, counting down.
GCCGTTAGAGCGCCCAGCGTGCGGCCGTGAAAGGCGTTTGAGGCTGCCACGATGCCCTGGCGCCCGGTGCTCAGGCGCGCCATCTTGATCGCCCCCTCAACGGCCTCGGTACCCGAGTTGCACAGGAAGAAGCGGTCGATGCCCTCAGGGGTCATCTCGGCCAGCTTCTGGTACAGTTCGGCGCGCCGGTTGTTGTAGAAGAGTTCGGGGCAGGTCATCAGCGTCTGCGCCTGCTCGGCAATGGCCGCTGCGATGGCCGGGTGGCTGTGGCCGGCATTGGCCACGCCGATGCCCGCCACGCAGTCGATGTACTCGCGGCCGTCCACGTCCCAGACGTGCGCATTCTGGCCCTTGACGAGTACTACGTCGCGCTTGCCGTAAAAACCGCTGGTATATTGCTTCTCGATGTCCATCAAATTCATAGTGATCAGTTCTCAGTTTTCAGTGATCAGTCAAATTCACCGCAGAGCACACAGAGCACGCAGAGAAAAAACAAAGAAAAAACTCTGCGATCTTTGCGTTCTCTGCGGTAAAGATTCTAGGTAACATTTTCAACACACCTACGCCAACTCGGGAACTTGCTGCCCGCTGACTATTGTTCCCTCGCCGGCCAGTGCCCGGAGGATGGGGTTGTCGCCGCGTGCATCGCCGATAACCACCTGCTCGACGCCGCCGGCCAGCGCTTCCTGCGCTCCCAGCAGTTTGATGCGCATCCTGCCTTGGGCATATTCCTGGGCAACCATCTCGATCTCAGAAACATCGATGCGGCGGATCAGCGAAGCCTCATCCGGGAAGTCGCGCAGCACACCGGGCACGTTCGATAAGATGAGCAGGGTGGCTGCCTGCAAAGCATTCGCCGTCATGGCCGCCGCCCGGTCGCCATCGACGTTCATGGCCTCACCCTTGTAACTCAGCGCGGGTGGGGTCAGCACCGGCACATAGCCGGCATCCAACAGGCTGTTGAGCAGGTCGACGTTCACCTCCTCGACCTTGCCGGTCAGGTTGTCGCGAATAACAAGGGTCTTACCGTTCTCGACGGCGCGGATGGCTTCCTTGCGCGGACCCTGCCACAACTTGCCATCGATGCCCGCAAGGCCAATCGCATTGATGCCGCGGGCCTGCAGCCGCTCGACGATACCCTTGTTGACCTGGCCGCAGTAGACCATCTCGAATATCTCGAGGGTACGGCGGTCGGTCAGACGGCTGGTGTAGCCCGATGGGGAAGTGATGAATTGGGGTGGGTGTCCCAGTGCCGTGGCCACTTCATTGGTCAGATACGAGCCGCCATGAACCAGCACCAGGCGCTCACCTCGGCCAACCAGCTCGGCCACATCTGCGCACACGGCATCTAAATTAACCCCTTCACTTCCGCCAACTTTGATAACAATCATGTCGTCCTCGTAAAAGCAGTTCTTAGTTATTGGTTCCTTGACAATGTCACATTGGACAAATGCTCTACATCGATGCTGGTTGCTCTACATCGACGCTGGTTACGGATGGGTATCCATCC
>JAFGMS010000282.1 GCA_016927375.1 Anaerolineae bacterium | reverse complement strand
CGAGTAGCCAGTCTGAGTTTACAAGTCACAGATCGAAGCTTGAAAAGCTAAAAGCTAAGAGCCAACAGCTAAGAGCTGAGCAGTTACGAAAATAGCTGATGGTAATTGGTTTTCTAGTGATTGGTGTTACAGCAACGAGTCAAAAGGCTCTATGCCTTTACCAAGCCCGTCATTCCCACCAGGGCGGGAATCCATGCGCCACCATTACCCACTGCGTTTGTCGTTTTCACCCCGTTATGGAGGGGCCTCTTTCCATGGCCAACTCCTCTGAAAATAGGCCTGAACTGAGGGCTGAGGTATGAGTTAAAAGCTCCACATGCACCTATTGCTTTCGCAGGAAGCAGCTTGCCACACTTTCGCTGCTCCTGTCATTCCCGCGAAAGCGGGAATCCATACGCCACAATACCGGCAAGTCGCTGCTATTTTCATCTCTTTGTGGTGGGGCACTATCCCATGATTAACTCACTTGGGAATAATGTTAAGTATCAAGCCAAACATCAAAAGTGTTATCTCCAGCGACTAACCCTCCTTGGTCGGTTCAATCTCTTCCACTGGTTTGACTTCGTGGGTGGGCTCAGGTACTTCAGTTGGCTTGGGGATTTCAACCGGCTTGGTAGGAACCTCAGTAGGCTTAGGTATATCAGTGGGCTTAGTATCGCTGATCGGCGCAGGCGTATTGGTGGGCTCAGGTACTTTGGTTAACTCAGTGACGCCGGTCGGTTTGAACACGAGTGTCGGCTGGATCGGCTCAACTTGAGGGAGGGATGTCTGAGTCTGCGTAGGCTTATCTTTTAATAGCTGCTCATCATCTGTCTCTTTATCCGAGATGCTGGTCGCTGTTGGTTCCTTATCTGTTTCTGGAGTTGTACTGTTACCGGCCTCCGCCAAGGGGTCTGCCTCGGATTGGTTCGCACATCCGGTGCCGGTCAGCGTGCAATTCGAGTCGAGGATGATGTCATCGGCGGTTTGAGGTGGAGCCGGCGGCCCATCAGCATTCATGCCATTTTCTCCACCCAGCGGCACAGTTAACGTCTCGCCGGTTTCCAGAGATTGCTCCTCGCCAAATGCGCTAACCGTGCCTATGCCACTCAGCACGGTCACGGCCAGATTATCATCAGCGGCAGCCTGGAGGATCGAACTGCCCGCCAGCGTGACATCTGCTCCATTAGCAGTGAAGGAAACACCAACCCCTTCAGCCATTCTGACCAGAATGCCATCGAAGGGAACCGCATCACATGTAATTCCCCCCAGACCACTTGTAAAGTAGAAGGCCTGCATATCGCCGCTTGCGTTCTGGAGTGTGGTGTTGCCAAAGACCAACATAGTCACCAATTGACCAGGCAGTGTGCCGGGCAGGTTGGCTTCCAACTTGAAAACCCCTACACCCCAATCACCCTTTTGCTGGTCAAATGGGGAGGCTGTGAAGCTTTCCAAGATATTGATGGGAATGGTGTTGCCTGGTTGGTCGAAGCGGGCATTGGCGCCGGGGACGAGTTGAGCCTCGACGGTACTGTGTCCGTAGCAAACCTGGTTGGGACCAATCTTCTGGCAACCCTGGTCGGAGATTTCAAGTGCCTCGCGGATCAGGGCGGCACAGTCGGTAGTCTGAGCCGATACAGGCTGTGCGCCTGAGACCATCACCAACTGATCGGGTTGCCCTTGCGTACCCGGGTTGGATATCAAGAGGATTACAACAGTTGCCAGAAAGACGAAAAACGCGCCAGCCAGCCCACCCCATAGCCATGGAGATGCTTTGACTGGTGCTCTGCTGTCCTGCTCCTCCTGGAGAAGATATTCCAGGTAGCGGCTGGCCTTCTCGTCATCGGGACGCAAGTGAAGGGCCTGCCGCATAGAGGCAAGGGCTTCTTGCCGGTTCTCGGATATCTGTGCCAGGGCAATCCAGGCATCGAAGTTGTCGCGATCCTTGTTGAGAAGCTGAATGAGAATGTCGCGAGCACGATCTCTGTCCCCAGCGTTGGCAAGCTCGAATGCTTGCCTTACGCATGGCTCTCTTCCTGTTCCCATATCCGGTGCACCTTTCCCATCAGGGGCGGCATGACGTTGGCAGAATAAGCCCCCTGGCATTCATTCCTTATGGACAACTGAAGACAGAACAATTGAATGAATACCCCTACCTTTAGATCTACAACACAATGCAGAGAAGGAGCGTTTTTGTCTTCCCAACAGATGCTTCACCGTTGTTTATGTCGCTTCCCGAGCACTCAGAGTGCCCTTTCATGACCACATTGTAGCAAGTTCCAAAGGGCGAGTCTATCCCCCTTTGGGACTACTGAGTAACCTGGGCGAAGAAAACAAAAGGGGGCTTGCAACTAATTTGACAATACCGAGCTTCCTGGGAGGCGTTCAGATTGAAATGCAATCTACACTGGGCAACAAATGATGTCTTCAGGCTCCAGTTTCGACAGGGTTGGCCTGATAATCGGGCAGAAGATCCTCTGCGTCCCGAATGACCGGGACAAGATACATCCCCAGACTGGTGAGTATCCCGATGATACCGGTGATGATAAACAGCAGCGACATACCCGCCCCCGGACCAATTCCGACCAGCCAACCGAATGTGCCCGCCAGCGCGCCACCGCTTTGCATGGCAGGCTCCATCACAAAGTCTGCCAGCGGCCCGGCTATCAGTGCGCCCAGCGGTGCCGCAAACCAGGCGATTAACCGCCGAGCAGAAAAGACCCGCCCTTGCACATCCGGCGCTACTTTTGCCATCCAGATGGATTGATTAGAGCCGTTGATGAGCGCAACAGGCAGCGAGCCGCAGAAAATCCCGGCTGCCCACAGTCCTATCATCCAGGCAGGCTCTGTGCGGCCCAGCCCAACGATAACGGCCTGGAACAGGAAAGAAACAGCCCACCCCAGCAGAACACCATGTATTCGCTGCTTGAAGCCGCCCCAGGCACCGACGATCAAACCACCAGCCACAATACCAGCAGCACCGGTTGTCTGCATTATTCCAAAGAGCCAGGCATTGTTGTCCGTCCGGGCCAGCAGCAGCGGTGCAAGTAGAGATAGCATTCCCATATTAGCAAGCAAGTTGCCGAGCATAAATGATATCTGCAGCCCTAGTAGACTGGGACGTTGGACGATATATTTGAAGCCATAAATTGCTTCTTTGAAGATATTGCCTCCGGCAGCCTCATCACCGGATTCACTGTGTTCGGGCTTAGGAACATAAATCAGCAGCAGAGAGCCAACCGCTGCGCTGAAGGTCACAATGTCAATGAGCAATATCAATCTCAGGCCATCGAAGCCTCCTGCCTGTCCTAACCCCAACAACGCGCCTGCCAAAGATGGCGCAACGAGGTTCGAACCAGGGCCGGCGATCTCCAGCATACTGTTAGCCCGGACATAGTGCTCCTTGGGGATCATCACAGAGAGGGCAGCAGAGTAGGCGGGCCATTGAAACCCCTGAAATATCCCGTTGATCACCGTAGTCACATAGAGGTGCCAGAGTTCCAATCCACCGGTGACATATAAATAGAAAATGACGATTGTCGTGATACCCGCCGCCAGATCGCTGAGCAGCATCATCAGCTTGAGGTTGTAGCGATCGACCATGATCCCGACTACCGGGCTCATCAGCAGCAGCGGGATGGTAAAAAGAGCCCCCATGACTGCCAGTGCGGTGGCGCTGTCGGTCTTCTGGTAGATCCAGATAGTGATCCCGAATTGCGTCATGCTGCTGCCCAACAATGAAACAAGCTGGCCGGTCCACACGAACCAAAAAGCCGTCATACCACTTAGGCGCTTGCCCGTTTGAGTCTGCATATCGAGTGCTCATTCTTTGCAGGCGTCACATCCGCGATGCCTGTAATCTCAGTTACATGAAAAAGCGAAAACGATTGGGGTGCATTCCCAAAATACGACAAAAGACCTCACAGGTTTGTCAAAATGCCATGGTTGACCGGTTGCTATGCTTGGTTAAAGCCCGATAGCTTGCTAAGGAATGGCGATTAAATAACTTGCCCCTAAGAGCCTGCAATCCGAATTATGGATGAGCAAGTTAATAAATTCTCATTCCTAAACCCGTGAGGTCTGGTGCTTGCTTATACGGGATGTCACGAAACGGGAATGCGTCCCAGCGATTAGCGATTATCCCTAATCTTGAGGTGATAGCTCAAGCATCTCAGTTGCTTGTCGGCACAGATCGCCGCCACCATTATCAAGCCACTCCTGCAAGGTTGGACTCTCCGATAGTCCCATCTCTGCCTCATCATAAATACCGCCACCCCAGTATTGGTATACCTGTGTCTCTGAAGCCCATTCGGCAGGTGAGGTATAGAAGACTGACTGCCCACCATTATAAGCTGCAAAGGACAGCCCCGGATCGCCATTGGCACTGGCAAGCATCTCGGCAAACAGGGTAAGCCCTCTTAAAGCATTAATTTCCGGATCAAGGGTGTTTTCACCTTGTTGGAAGTTCGCCGCAGGAACCTGGAACAATCCCTTCTTATTGGCGTCGGATACCGCAGATGGGTTGCCACACGACTCAATCTGCATCAATGTAGCGATCAGGTTAGGCTTGATACGATAAGTCTGTGACCATTGGCCAATAGGTTCTTTCCAGTATTGTATCTCTGGTGTGAAAATGGGCGATATCTCCAGGCTCCAGTTGGGAGCCGGTAGCTCATTGGGTGTTGGCGTGTTTTGCGGCCCCTCGACGATGAACACCGGCTCAGCCAACGGAGGAGCAGTTGTTGTTATGGGTATCAGACTGCCGACCCGGCGCACAGCCGATCGGATAGCCAGGAAAGGAAGTGTTGGCTCTATAAGCAAGATGGTAATCAGCAAGGCCCACAACGGCAGCAAGCGCATGATCACTTCTCCGGAAGTCAGGGATCGTTTGGCCTCTTCTTGTTCGATTTTGCGTGCTTTGGCAGTACCTTTAGCAGCAATACGAGGTTTGAACTTATGGAAGGATTGCCATATCGATCGGCGCAATGCAGTAGATGACCGGGTGCGGGATTGTGTGTTGATGTTCTTGCTAGCCATAGGGGAGATTATATCCTGAAATCGTGAAACATAGTGAGAGTTGATAGATCATTGATAGATCATAAACAATCAGTCATCAGTGACTGGCAACCAGCTTGTGCGGCATGGTTGTCAGCCATCCATAAGTGATCTTGCATTTTACTCATCCCTCCTGCCTTACCCCTTATGGCTCACTGTTCATCGTTGGTTTACCTGTAATACTTGGGCATGGTCAGGGGTATTTATGGATAAGCAAGATGGTCAATCTTCACAGGCAGGCATCATGGTTAACGTCGGTATGGTTCTTTATGGGCAACCCCTTGTCTACACCATTCGGTTGATGATGAGGAATAAGCTATGAAAGACAAAGAGCATATCGAGGAGTTTGCTCAACTGCTCGACCGTCTTATTGTTGGCGAGGATGTATCTGCCGGAGAGACGCTTGATCCGGGAATGGTGGATATTGCTTGCACATTAGCAGCGGCCAGACTGTCAACCTTAAGTCGTGGACGGGAAGCATTGCGCCGTCGATTAGGGCAACAAGTCACAAATGGCAATCGTAAGCGAGAGACTCCGCCATTGGCTGCTTTCTCGATGGGGTTTGCTACAATGATGGTGTTACTCGCTGCCAGTCTGGTGGCTGTCCTGCCGCTGATCCAACATGTGATGGATGTTCCCCTGCCGGCAGAGATGTCCACAATCTCACATTTTGTACCTACAGAAGTAAAAGCGACCCCGATTGCTTTCCCTGCTGTGGAGCAGCAGCTGCTATCAGCCACTCCGGTGATCCCTTCACCAACCTCAGTGGTCAATCCATGAAAGCGCTATGTCAATTCGGTCAGGAACTGACCGCGTTCCCCTCTCCGCCATGAAACCGCTCATCAATCGGTAGAGAGTATTGTGCAAATGGGTAGGAAGCGTTGTGTAACAGGTAGGGAACGTTGTACAAGTCGTAGGGATAATCGCACAAGCTCAAGCCACAGGCTGTCAGCTATATGCCATCGGCCAACCAGAGTAGCCCAAAACCCCAAAAATATTATAATCCCTTACCAGATCGAACCTTTTAGCCTGAGGTCGTGTATGGTTTAGTGTAGCGTTACACACTATTAAGGATATTCCATGGGATGGAGTAATCATGATCGGGTTGAGGATGAGAAAAACTTTACCGCACTCTTCCAACAATATAAGAACCTGGTCTACAAAACAGCCTATCTGATGCTGGGGAGTACAAGAGATGCAGAAGATGCTTTGCAGGAGGTTTTTCTGAAAGTTCACCGTTCGTTGGACACATTTGATCCATCTCGTGGCGCATTTACCACTTGGATCTATCGTATCACTGTCAATCATTGTCTTAACCGCCAGCGCAGGCGAAGCATAACAGTGTTTCCACTAAGAGAGATGCCGGGATATCATCCCTCACCTGAGAGCCAGATCATGAAAGATCAAGTCTTAGAACAGGCACTTGATAGTTTGAGTGACAAGCTTAGAGTAGTGGTCGTGTTACGTTATTATGCCGACCTACCCTACGCCGAGATTGGAGAAATCCTCGATGTGCCGCTTGGAACGGTCAAATCACGGCTCAACCAGGCGCTCAGCAATATGCGCCAATCCCTCGCCCCCTCGCCGGCAGAAGATGCCGTTCTCGCTAAGGCCATTCCCAACCAGGAGGATGCTCAATGAAATGCCACGATATACGGCAAACATTTATCTCCTACCTGGACAATGAAGCAACTCCTCTTGAGCAATTGCAGATCCGGGAACATCTTGCAGAGTGTGCGGACTGCCGGGCAGAGATGGCCATACTGGCCAGGCTGCAAAGCCGTCTGCGCAGCTCCCTGAAGGCTGAGGCAGCACAGGTTGAGCCTTCACCACAAGCGTGGGCGCGTCTGCAAGCTCGCCTGTCTGCCTGTCCAATCGATCTGCCTGACTGCCGCAAAGGTCTCATGGCCCGCCTGGGGTTGCTGCGCTCAGATCATCAGACAGAGTACAAGGAGGGTGCGTCGAGCAGCAACACAGACCAGGACTGGTCATTTATTGCTGAACCGCTTAACCCGCGTCAAAGGCTGGTGTGGACAACTCGCTGGCCGGCAAGGGGCAAGGCACATCGACGGTCAAAGCGAGAATTGATCGTCAAAAACAAACCGGAAGATGATTTGCTCGATGTAACAAGTGAAAAGGGAAATTGACGACACCATGAAGAGCTTCTTGGACGAGAAGCGTAGAAATATAGTGCCCAGCCATATCGATGGTGGCCGTGTCACTGTTTGTTGGTGGCAATGCGCAGGGCAAGCAAGCTCCGTCCATGGGTGAAGAGGTAAACCTCAAACATACAAAACCATCATTCAGACGTCTCGCCTACCACGGCGGGGATGAACTCTCCACGCTATTGATACGAAGACTCCAGCTATCCCAGGGGTGACGTGACATGTCACCCCTTCCTCTTTGGCCTTTTTGCCAGAGCAGACAACCTTCCGGTAAAACCAGCTGATACCACAACCAAAATGTAATACTTTTTCTATTGCGGGCAATACCTTATAGAGATCGAAGCAACGATCTTGAGAGGATCCATGGAAAATATTGCAATAGCACCCCTGGATGAAAAGGCTCTGGTCGATCGTGCTCTGGCCCAGCCATCTGCCTTTGCCGAAATCTACGATCAATATGTGCCGCGTGTGTATACCTACGTTCGCTATCGCGTCGATGATACACAGACTGCGGATGACCTGGTTGCGCAGACTTTTGAACAAGCTCTGCGCAATTTAGGAGGCTATCGTGTGGAGCAAGCGCCATTTGGCGCCTGGCTCTTTGGCATCGCTCACCATGTTGTCAGCCGTCACTATCGGTCGAAGAACCGCCAACGTTGGCTCCCGCTCGACATGATCACGGAGCATGAGAGCAACTTCTTGCCACCGGAAGATATTGCCATACGTAACGAAACCAATCATCGATTGGTCCGGGCTGTTGCTCAACTACCAGATCGCGAGCGCAACCTCATCGCATTGAAGTTCGCTGGAGGGCTAACCAACCGCCAAATCGCCGAGGTGACCGGGCTTAGCAAGAGCAACGTTGGGATCATAGTCTACAGATCGCTCAAACAGTTGAGAGGTATCCTTAGTGATGTGCCAGGAGCCGGGCTATGAAAGAACAGGATCGTATCAGGCAGTTGAATGCAGCTGTAGAGCGTTTGGTGAGAGACGGAGAGCTGTCTCATGCTGCTCATGCAGACGATATGCATCTTCTTGAGATTGCACGAGCCCTGGCCGAGACCGATTTGAGTGGTGAGAGTCAACAACTGGGAGCTATTCGCCAACATCTGGTCGATATAGCTGCGAGCCTTGAGGTGGGACAAGCGGTGCAGGATGCCATACCTTATCAAGGAGTCTCGAGGATGAATAACATTTCACAATCCTATCATCATGGAGATAATGAAAGACATCAGTTTGTACCTAAGATGCCGCTAGTGGCCATCTTCTCTGTTGGCATTGTTACTCTGGCTGTCTTGGCCTTTATCTGGTTAGTCTTTGTCCACCCGCTCATGCAAGGGGGTGAAGCTGGATCTGCTCCGACCGCGACACCGGTCGAAACGCCAACCGAGGCTGTTCCCACACCAGCAGCTGCAGCATCACAGGACTTCTCACTACTTGGGTGGCTACGATACCCCCCTGGACTAGACAACATGTACGGAGTGGGTCAGGAAGTGCGAGAAGCCGCACGCTATGTGCTCTACAGTCAGGACGATGAAAGATTTCTCGATATTACCCAGAAGTCAATATCTATAGCAGAGGCAATGCCCCAGGGTGAGACGGTCCAGATCGGTAGTCTCGACGGGATTTTGCAAACTGATCTCAGCGGCTCGCTCACGCTCCATACCGAGGACGGGGAACGCACTATCGATTATACCAATGGCATAGGTCTAGCATGGGATACGGCTATAGGTACACGCGTCGAGATCGTCTCCAACCTGCCTCAAGAGGATTTGCTGAGCTTTGCCGAGACACTGGCACTTACTTTTGAGCCCTATCACATCATTTACCAGCCGTCTGACTTCTATGCTTCGCGGGGTGTAATTGCGGTTGAGGATGGGCAGATGATTACCGAGGATCGTTACTACGGCAACGAGCAGTTTGTCATCTTAACCCAGAAACCCGCAATGGGTCTTGAACCCTTGCCGTCAGAACTATCTGAGGCCTGGGAAATGCTGCTAGATGGGCAAGTCGTTATCATCCTTCAACCTGAGGCGGTTGCTCATTTAGTCAAGGTCAATAACCTGGCAGCAGTGATGATCGACGGACTTGAGGGTGAGGCACACATCGCTGATGCGACCAACTTTCAAGATGGGAACGAGCGGATCATCATCGGCGGTGGTGGTGGCGGCGGGGGCGGTGGTGGCGGAGGTGGCTGCGATTCCGAGGGCAACTGCACTTACTCAACGCCTGAACCGCAATTGAATCCGCCAACCATCCCGTTCGAAAACGGCATCCGGCTGGTGTGGATCAAGGATGGTGTGCTCATCGACATGCTCTCTAACTTACCTCAGGATGAACTGCTTAAGGTTGCCGAAGGGTTGGAGGCTGCACAGCCTCCAACCCCGATCAACGAAGCACAGGTTGAGGAGCTAACCAACAGCGTCTTGAGCAAGTATGAGATCAATCCCCCGACGCTTCCTGAAGATTTCTATGGAGTAGCAATCTTGACTGTTACCGACGGACATGGGCTGATCATCGAGAGCCGCCATTACAGTCATGATCGTTTTGCCATCTTTACCACCCAGAGGGACCAGGGTGATCCGCTCCCCGACGGGCAGTCGGTCGACATCAGTGGACAACCTGCGGTGCTACAAAACGGCTTGTCCGGCGAGGCACTGATCTCGCTGGAGAACTTTGATAAGCTTCCCACACTTCAGGATGGCAAGTCCCGTTCGGTTCTGGAAAGCTTCACGAGTAGCCACGGTGATAACGTCTCATCCCCTGACAGCATCCCTTACTCGGATGGCAAATTGCTCACCTGGGTGAGCGATGGGGCTCAGATCACGCTGCTTTCGAATCTGTCTGAAGAAGAAGTATTGAGGATGGCCAGTGAAGTAACCACCAGCAAGATGTACATGTTTATCAATCCCAACTCCCGGGCCAGGGAGGAGTGGAGCGTTGCCCCGGGGTTCATCCCGTGGGGGCCAACTTACATCCCCGAAGGGTTAGATTTCATCGGCCCGGCGGTGGAGCAGGAGGGTGCGCCGGACATCCTGTATGCTCAGTACAATATGGACGGTCAGACACCTCAGATTGCCCAATTCATACGGCTAACCCAACGGGCGGCCCAGCCAGATGAGAGCCTGCCCGATGGTGAGAGGATCGCGATCAATGGGCAGCCTGCGGTGCTGAACCTCATTTCGGGGACATTCGTCCTACCGCAGCACCTAAACCCGGATCAGGAGCCAGTCGCTTATACTGACGCTGTGCAGCTCACCTGGATCGTGGATGGGACGTGGATACAGATCCTGACCAACACTTCCAGAGAGGAAGCCATTCGGGTCGCTGAGAGTATGATTGTCGCGGAATGATCGTCGTTTCGTGAACGCGTAGTAGGCTATACTGTAGGGGGTGAGGCATTGTCTTACCCCCTATTTGTGTGGAGCCGGATATGGAGCGGAAACAGTTCATTTTAGGTATTTTCCTGTCCTTGTTGGTCATTGCAGTCAGTTTTGCGCCAGCCGGTGCTCAGCCGGTGCAAGCCAACGAGGTTGTTCGCCTGGTGAATGAGCTACGCGCGTCGAAGGGGTTGCCTGCTTATCATGTTGACGGCACGCTAACAGCCATCGCCCAGGCCCAGGCCGACTGGAGCGCCGCTAACAACCACTTCGGACATGACGGGCCAGGGGGCAATACGCCACGTGAACGCGCGCTGGTTGGCGGCTATGGTGGTGGAAAGACCATCTCTGCTCAGGAGAATATCGCCAGCGGTACGCTACCTTACATTACGCCGGAGTGGGTTGTCACTATGTGGCAGGGTGATGATGTCCATCTTGGAGCCCTGCTCTCGACCAACCATGACGATATCGGTGTGGGCTATGCGGAGGCCAATGGATATGCCTGGTACGTGATGATGATAGGCCGGGTCGGAACCGGGAACCTCGCGCCAACGCGCCGGCCTCAGCCCACGCAAGAGACAATCGCAGACAACGGCGCGCCTGTTGAGCCTATCGTTCCTGCTCAGTTGAGCACCCCTGAGCCCGATGGCTCGATCCGCCATGTAGTCCAGGTTGGGCAGACGGCCTGGACGGTGGCTGCCTATTATGGCATCGAGTTACAGGCGCTGCTGGCGATGAATAACCTGACGGAGGACGCGGTTTTGCAGCCCGGCGATGTGCTGCTGATCCAGCCGCCGTCAATTGCTGCATCGGTCACGCCAACGCGGACAGAGAGTGCCAATACACCCATCATGACGCTAGCCCCGACGAGCATACCATCGCCTACTGCTCCGTCAGAAGAAAAGACCGCTGATGGCCCGCCGATGGTTATCTGGGGATTGTTAGTTGCGGCATCTGTCGTATTGGTAGGCAGTGGGGTGAGAACGGCATATATCCTGCGACAATGGAAAACAGCTCCGAGAGCATCAGGTGAATAAGGGTTGTACCAGGAATTTCCAGACCAACATAACCCCAATCCCAAACAGAACCCCGGCAGCGACCTCCATGCGACTGTGTCCCAAGACTTCCTGGAACTCCTTCTCGCCGATCTCTTGACCAGAGAGAAGCTCGGCGATGATCTGGTTGATAGCGCGGCCATGCTCGCCTGCCTGCTTGCGAACACCTTGGGCATCGTAGGTAACAATCATGGTGAGCATGATGGCCATGGCAAAGAACGGCGAGTCAAAGCCGAACTCCAGGCCCAGGCCGGTTGCCAATGCAGTAACCAGCGCTGAGTGCGAGCTTGGCATCCCGCCGGTTGCGGCAATATGGTGCCAATCGAATTCCTTTGTCTTCCACAAGTAGGTAAAAGGCTTGAGGAACTGGGCCAGCGTGCTGGCAGCAATGGAAACCCACATGACGTCATTATTGATTAAGTCCCGGAGCAGCGACAGCAACATAAGGGTTATCCGTCCTCCGGCTCTTCAAAGGGAATGACCTCGTATGTCTCATCAGCAGTAGAACGTACCTTTTCGATTCGCAGCTCAGCGCTATCTAAGGCTTTATTACACAGCGTCACCAATTCCTGGCCGCGTTCAAACAGCGTCATCGATTCTTCCAGCACCAGCTTACCTTCTTCAAGACGAGCGACAACCTCTTCCAACTCCTGCAAGGCTTGCTCGAAAGTAGGGGCTTCATCAGACATTATTTTCCTCCTGTTGCTCAACAGTAGCCCATAGCTGTCCTTCGTGCAAACGGATGACGATACGGGAACCGGGGGGCACCTCGGCGGCGCGGCGTAGGACTTCGCCATCTTTGTCTCGCACGACAGCATAACCGCGTGCCAGGATGTTGGCCGGGTTCATTGCATCGAGCGCCCGGCGTGTGCCTGCCAGCCGCTCACGACGCAGATGGAGATCGGCGCCGACTGCGCGCACAGCCCGCTCCGTCAGCCCGTCGATGTACTGGCGGAGGGCGGTGATCTGGTGCAGCGGAGAAAGGAGCCGGAGGCCGGCAGAGAGCTGCTGCAAGCTGCGTCGATGCGAGCTGAGCACGCTTTCCATCATAATGAACGTTCTCGTTCGCCTATCCCTGAGCAGGCCCCGCAAGTCATCAACAGTCAGCGGCGTGACCAACTCGGCGGCGGCAGAAGGCGTCGGGGCGCGGACATCGGCGGCGAAATCGGTCAGAGTGAAGTCGGTCTCGTGTCCTACACCGGAGACGACCGGCACACGGCTGGTCGCGATGGCCCGTGCCACCCGCTCATCGTTGAAGCACCACAAGTCCTCAAGCGAGCCTCCACCACGCACCACCAAGATCACATCGACGCCGGGCAGCGCATTGAGCGCTTGCAGCGCCGCAACAATCTGCGGCGGGGCCTGATCGCCCTGGACGAGCGTCGGTGAGAGGATCACCTGTGCCAGCGGATAGCGCCGCCCCAAGACATTAAGCACATCTTGAAAAGCCGCCGCGCCTGGCGATGTCACTACACCGATTGTGTTCATGCGCTCCGGCAGGGGACGCTTACGCTCCGGGGCAAAGAGTCCTTCAGCTTGCAAACGCTCTTTTAGCACCTCGAATTGGGCAGCCAGATCGCCCGTACCTGCCGGTTGGATCAACCGGCAGTACAGCTGGTATTGTCCATGAGCTTCGTACACGCTCAGATGCCCGCGGGCGATTACCCGATCTCCATCCTGGGGCAGGCTGCGCTGATTGAGTACATCGCTGCGCCACATGACGCACTTCAACTGCGCATCGGCGTCTTTCAGCGTGAAATAGACGTGCCCCGATGCCCCTGGTGCGCGCCAGTTGGAGACCTCGCCTTCGACTTCCAGGTCTTGCAGTCGGTAGTCGATTTCAAATAATTGGCGGATGTAGCGGGTCAGCTCGCCTACACCCCAGCGTTTAATCGTCATAGATGAGATAGCTCAGGGACTGCAAAAAAACAACTTGACATTTTCGGCTCAACGTGGAAAAGTGGGGTCTTCCACGAACTCCTTTTCCCCACTATTCCGCGTAGACCCACATTTTCTTTACCGAGAAGGTCATGGCCTAATCGTGTAGTTCCATTTTGGTAGTGTTTCGTGCTTGTGCAAGTTGAGGGCATCCATTTGCTCATCTGAGATTTTGGTTCCGGTTTGATAGACAGTATTTGTCAAGGTGGCTTTTACCACCAGACCCTTTTCGATCTTAGTCGTATTCAGGAAGTTGATCATCTTATTATAGCTAGTATTTCGCGGCATAAGTAAGCCGTCGGTTATGGTTACCTACGAAACACTTAAACAGTTGGGCAAGAAGCGCATTCTAACTCCAGGTCTATTTCTGCCCAACCGTACTAGTACTTTGCGGCGGAAATCTGTATCCAGTCGAGAAGCGCAACGCAAAGTACTTTATATAGTTGGGAAGACCGTCCGAAACTGGGGACGAACTTATGCCCAACTGTACTCGTGTGAGCCCGAGCCCATTATAGTCAGGTGGTTGCCTATGAATGTAGCTATGAGTGATGTGTAAAAGGTAAACAGGTAGAACATCATGTCTGGCCGTCAGGTGAACACTTTTCTGGAGCACTATATTGGTGACAAGTTATTGATGATTGGTTGTACGACCAAAGGTCGTCTGATGATTGACGGTTGAAAAGCAGATTGTTGCAACGACCAGGCGATTATCCAATCGTCACCTGTCTTGTTCCACGCTGCCAGGCTGCCTGTCATTCCCGCGAAAGCGG
>JAFGMS010000281.1 GCA_016927375.1 Anaerolineae bacterium | reverse complement strand
GCATCGCAACTAAGTTGCATCGCGTGACGAAGGCTTCGTGTCGCCTGACAGATGCTTCGCTTCACATGACGAAGGCTTCGCATCACGTGACGATGTTGTGTACCAGTGAGAGCACCTTCCATGTATTGAGTTGGTGCCGGTTACGGATATTCATCCGTAACCGGTACTGAGCAGATTTTAATCTGCAAGCCTCACGCTGCTCAATCTGATTGCCTAACGCTTTCATGTCTTGGGCCCCTGCCGGATTAAAATTCGGCAAACAGGGGGTACGGATACATAACCAGCAAAGCCTTGAAAGCAGGAAACCATAGGGATGACAAGTGGATTCCCGCGAAAGCGGGAATGACACTGGTCAACTACGCAACCAGCATCGCAAATTCCCCACGACCAAAGGTCGTCAACCCCTATCCCCCATCTTCTCGATGTACTCCAGCGACTGGTGTCTAAAGTAGGTGTTGTAGAGCTCGGCGTAGTGGCCGCCCTGCGCCAGCAGTTCGTCGTGGGTGCCGCGCTCGATGATCTTACCCTCGCGCAGCACGATGATCTGGTCGGCGTGCTTGATGGTCGAGAGGCGGTGGGCGATGACCACCGAGGTGCGGTTCTTGAGCACCACGTCCAGCCCCTCCTGGATCAGCGTCTCGGTCAGCGGGTCGACGCTGGCGGTGGCTTCGTCCAGGATGAAGATCGAGGGATCCTCCAGCAGCACACGAGCCAGCGCGACCAGCTGCCGCTGCCCCATCGAGAGGCTGCCGCCGCGCTCGCCAACCTCCGTCGCCAGGCCCTGCGGCAGGCTGTCGATCCAGTCGCCGCGCCCGACTGTCCTGGCTGCCTTGACGACCTCCTCGTCTGTCGCATCCGGCTTGCCGTAGCGGATGTTGTCCATCACCGTGCCATCGAACAGGAAAGGCGTCTGCGTCACGATGCCCAGCTTCTCCCGGTATGAGCGCAGCGCCAGCGAACGGATATCATGCCCGTCGATGCTGATTTTGCCTCCCTGAAACTCGTAGAAGCGGGCGATCAGCTTGCCGATGCTCGACTTGCCTGAGCCGGTGTGCCCGACCAGCGCGTAGGTCTTCCCGGCCGGGATGTGAAGCGAGAAGTCCTCCAGCACCGCTTCCTTTTCGTTGTAGCGGAAGTCGACGCCCTCGAAGCGGATATCGCCCTGGACGTCTTCCAGCCGCACCTCGCCGATCTGCTGTACCTTGGCTTCGGCATCAAAGAGCGCAAAGATGCGCTCGGCTGCCGCCAGCCCCAACTGGAACTGGCTCCAGAACGAGGCGATGCTGGTGAGCGGGAACCAGAAGGCATTGATGCCCTGGATGAAAAGGTACCATGCCCCTGCAGTGATGGTACCGGCGAGCGCCACCAGCCCACCCCAGTAAGTCAGCGCCGCCGTGCCAAAGCCCGCCAGGATGCCCAGGATAGGGAAGATACCGGAAAAGACGAAGCCCGTCTTCAGCCCGATCCAGAACGACTTCTTGTTGACGTCCAGAAACTCGTCGTAGACGGCCTGTTCCTGCCGGAACGTCTTGGCTACGCCGATGCCGCTGACGGTTTCCTGTATGTGCGAGCTGACGTTGGCTGCCACGCGCCGCTGCTGGGTGATGGTGTCGCGGGCGATCTTGCGAAAGGCCAGCGCCACAGCGAAGATGAAGGGGGCCAGCGCCAGCAGGATCAGCGTCAGGTAGGCGCTGACCGTGAACAGGTAGCCGATCAGCAGCACAACGGTCAGGATGCGGCTGAGCAGATCCATGGTCAGCGTGACCACCTGGGTAAAGGCCTGTGTATCGGAGGTGATGCGGCTGACGATCTTGCCAGACGGGAACTGGTCGTAGAAAGAAAGGTCACGGCGCATGATGGCATCGAAGGCGTCCTCGCGCATCCTGATCACCACGTTCCCGATGCCCTGCGCGGCGAGCCGCCTGTGTGCCCAGTTGAACACCCAACCCAGGCTGGCGATACCTGCCACGGCCAGGGCGGCCGTGATCAGCGTCCGGGTGCTCGGATCGGTCTGGACACGGTCGAGCACCATCGATATCACCACCGGCAGGGCCAGGTTCATAAGCGAGCTCAACGTGACGGCAATTGCCACTACGACAATACGCCCTATCTCCGGCTTGAAGTATACGACGATCCGCTTTAGCAGCTCGCTGTCTTTGTATGTCCGGTCATAGGCCTCGGCGTCGAGACCATCCATGATGAAGCCCATGGGAGTATCCTCAGTGATGGACGATTATGCGACAAATCGTTTGAGTGATGAGTGATGAGTAGAACAGCAAATATGTAAATAGTTAAATATGTAAAACGTAACTCGCGGCTGGTTCATGACGCTGGCCCAACCCCCAACCCCTAACGACCGGAGGTCGTCCCCCCAACCCCTGCCGCCAGAGGCGGCAAGGCTACATCGTAGCGGGCGAAGATGCGGCGGTAGGGCTCAGAGCGCTTCAGTAGATCATCGTGCGTGCCCTGGGCGACGATGGTACCGTGGTGCATGACCAGGATCATATCTGCCCAGCGGATCTGGCTCAGGCGGTGGGTAATCAGCAAGGTGGTGCGGCCTTCACGCGCCCGCTGGATCGCCCGCTGGATCTCGTCCTCGGTGGCGCTGTCGATGGCACTGGTCGAGTCATCGAGGATCAGGACGCGCGGGTTGCTCAGGAAGGCCCGCGCCAGCGCAAGCCGCTGCCGCTGGCCGCCGGAGAGCATCACACCCCGCTCGCCGATCTCAGTGTCGTAACCCTTATCGAACGACAGGATGAACTCGTGCGCCTGTGCTTCTTTGGCCGCCTGCTCGATCTCCTCCTGCGTGGCGTCAGGCCTGCCGAAGGCGATGTTCTCACGGATGCTGCGGGAGAAGAGGAAGACATCCTGCTCGATCTTCGAGATCTGTGAGCGCAAAGCGTTGAGGTCCCACTCGCGCACGTCCATGCCGTCGATGAGAATGCGCCCGCTGCCGGCATCGTAGGTGCGGTTGACGAGCTGGGTGAGTGTGCTCTTTCCCGACCCCGTCTGGCCGACAATCGCCACCGTCTGCCCGGCCTTGACCGAGAAGCTCAGGTCGTAGACGCCATAGTCCGTCTCGCCATAGCCATAGCTGACCCCCTCGAAGGCGATATCGCCGCGTATGGGCGCGCTGTGGCCGCCAACGTTCTGATCCAGCTCGGTCCTGGATGTGATCATCGATAGAATACGCCGGGCGCTGGCAAGACCGACCTGTACCAACGAGAGCGACCAGATCGAGACAAAGACCGGGAAGCTGAGGACATTCATCAGGCCCATTACGGCAATTACCTCTGCCAGCGAGATCGTTTCTTGCTGGTAGAGGATGAGGGAATGCAGGAAGACTGCCCCTACCGTAATACCGTACCATAACAGGGGGATATAGCCCGCTTCCAGCTGCCCCTGCCTGACGAACCAGTGACGATATTCATGGGCATTGTCGTGAAACTTCCGCCGCTCGAAGTTCTCGCTGGCGCTGGCCTTGACCGTCTCGATGCCGCTGATGGTCTCTTCCAGCCCGGCGTTTATCTTGCCGAAGGCATCGCGCTGCTGCGTGGTGACCGGGTCGAGACGGCGCGAATATCTCCGGACGGTGAAGATGTAGATGGCCACGAAGATGAGCGGGACGAGCAGCAGCTGTAGATTGAGTATACCAATGTAGATGATCGGCATCAGGAAACCCAGCACTGTCTCGTAAATGAAGGCAAAGCCGGGATTGATCATGCTGTTGAGCGTCTTGACGTCCTCGGTCGCGCGGGCCATCACGTCGCCTACCCGCT
The DNA here is from genome assembly GCA_016927375.1 of Anaerolineae bacterium. Lineage (GTDB taxonomy): Bacteria > Chloroflexota > Anaerolineae > Aggregatilineales > UBA3940 > JAFGMS01. The sequence continues at coordinate 632 of JAFGMS010000281.1, read as the reverse complement.
GACGGTCATGGAAGGTCTGGCTCTTGCCGAGCAAGCTGGCATACAGCTCCTCGCGCGAGTCGGCTTCCATCTTCTGGGCGATGACCTCGATCGATAGGCTGCCCAGCAGGTTGGTGATGCCGTCGCCGACCAGCCCGCCCAGCACGCCGAGCGCGGCGTAGAGCAAGGCGTTCGGCGCCGCCTTCTCCGGGTTGATGATGGCCTCCGCCGCCTGCCCGACAAAGACCGGGGCGATGGAGTAAGTAGCAATACTGAGCGTCTTGCCGATCAGTGTCCCGACCAGGGCCAGTTTGTATCGCCAGGCATGTGAGGCGATCCACCAGCTCGGGGCTTTGAGGTTGTATTGATATGCATTCTGAGCGCGGAATTCGGCTTTCTCTAACACACAAGCCTCCATGTGCTGTTGGTAACCGGCAACAGCGAAGAAAATAAGGTGATGATTATAGCTCAGAGGAGAAGGGTCTTCAAAAACATGCGTTCGATGGGCAGGGCAATTGCTTCAAATGCGGATAGCAGGTGAGAATGGGATGGTTGATAGCATTGATGTAACGGATACTGTTGGCGAATTCAAAATAGCTAGGTGACTACCGGCCGCAAGGCTTCAAAACGCGATTTGCGGGTCTGGGCGAAAG
>JAFGMS010000280.1 GCA_016927375.1 Anaerolineae bacterium | reverse complement strand
GGCATACCGGGCAGTATTGCTGGTACGGTGTACGATGTTACCGTCATCAATCCGGGCGGTGCCTGCAATGTGTCTCCTGATGACTTGACCGTCTATGGCCCCGATCCAACCGCGGCACCTGCGGCTACTGCCACGCATGTGCCCACCGCCGCACCGACTGCGTTCATGCGCCCCCTAGTGAGCGTGCTCTCTTATGGTGCCAGCTCCACAGTGCTGTACCCCGGCCAGGATATCGACTTCGAAATCACGCTTCAGAACACCGGGCCGATCGTTGCCAAGAACGTGATCGTCGAGTTCAGCGGTAACGATTTGCTGCCGCGTGATACGGGCGGGCTGCGCGCGCCGGGGGACATCGCGGCGGGCGGGACGGTGCGCTTCTTCCAGCCTATGCGCGTAGACAGCGGGCTTGGCGGCTATGAGGCTGTCATTACTATCAAGCTCAGCTACACAGATGAGTATGGGGCCAAGTACAGCGACAGCTCGACCCTGAGCTTCAATGCAGGCCAATATGCGGCCGCTACAGCAACCCTGAGCCTGAGCCCACAGCTTATCTTGAGCTCCTACGAGACTACGCCTGCCGTGCTCTCGCCCGGCACTGTCTTCCGGCTCGACCTAAACCTGGCTAATGTCAGCGGCAAGGCCGCGCACCAGATTACGGTCGATCTTGGTACCGGGTCCTCCGGTTCCGGCTCGTCCACATCGTCGGCCTCCTCGGCTCCGGTTGCGCCTCAGAACAGCAGCGATTTGCGCTATATCGAGGCAATGCAGCCCGGTCAGCAGGAGCATCTCAGCTTCGATATGGCCGTCAGCGGCGATGCTGCCAGCGAGCTGGCTAACCTTGAGCTGGCTATCTCCTACATCGATGACAGCAACGAGCAGCACTCCCAAACCGAGACCATCAGTCTGCGGATCGAGACCCAGGCGCTGCTGCTGATCCACTTCTACAACGATCTGCCTGATTTGTTGACCGTGGGCGATATCATCGAGCTTCCTATTGAGGTCATCAACATCGGCGAGAACGATCTCAATGTCAGTATCGTCGAGGTGACCAGTGAACAGATGTCGATCACCGGCGGGAAGATCTATTTTGGGCCGCTGAGCGGCGGCACTTCCGGTACGGTGGTCGCCGAGGCGCAGCTGGCTCAGGCAGGCACAGCCACAATCATCGTCGCGGTCAATTACCTGGATGATTTCCAACAACCGCAAGTCTTCATCGAGGAAATGACACTCGAGGTCGAAGCGAAGGAGGTTATGCCGGAGAGCAGTGGAACGGAGTCCGGGCCCGGGAGCGCCGGTGAGGGCGCGCCGGGTGGAGATTTCGGTGGACTGACACTGGGGCAGCGGATCTTGCGGATGCTCCTTGGCTTCTTTGGTATTGGTACGCAGAGTGTTGGCGGAGGCGGCGGCATGATGCAGCCCGGCAGTAATTTCGATAGAGGCGCGGTCACACCTGAGTTTTCCGGAGGCGGCGCACCATGAGTCCGGTAGACCTTATCATCCTGGTGCTGTCTAATTTGAACCGGATGCGAGGGCGGGTCGTCATGACGACCATGGGAGTGGTAATCGGCACGTCGGCCATCGTCGTGCTGATTGCGCTCTCGACCGGCTTGAAGCAGCAGACGGTCGATAACTTTTCCTCCTTTGGCACACTTAACCAGATCACCGTGTTCTCCCGCTCGCAATTCGGTGGCAGCTCGGAGGAAGATGCCATCAGCCTGACGCCGAGCGTCATGGAGGAGCTTGACCAGATCGAGGGTGTGGTTGCCGTCACGCCCTACGAACAGTTCAGCGGCCGGACGACCCTGCGGCTCAACCGGATGCAGGGGTTTGGAAGCCTGTACGGCATCGATCCCTCAGTTGTGTCCTTCATGGGGTTCGAGCTGGCTGAGGGCGATGCCCTGTTAAGCCGGAACACAGTCATCGTTGGTGCATCGGTTGGCGATGGCTTCAGCGAGGTTACCACGACCACTCGCTCTACTGGCGGAGGCGGGGATCGCGGTGGTCCTGGTGGTGGCAGAAATGGCGGCATGCCTCCCGGCGGCGGTGGTGGTATGGGAGGTATGTTGTTTGGAATGGGAGGAGGCCGGCCCGAGGAAGAGGAGACCGAGGAAGAAACAACCCTCGATCTCTTTGGCCGGACACTGCTGCTGGATATGACACGCAGCGATGATGGCGAGACCGATACACGCACTGTGCGGCTGCGGGTTGGCGGCGTACTGGAATCCACAGGTGGCAACGAGGATTACAACATTTACATGTCGATGAGCGACATGGAATCGCTGATGACCTGGAGCAATGGCAAGCGGCCGAACTGGAAGGCGGATGGGTATACTCAGCTGCTCGTGATCGCCGAGCAGGATGCACAGGTGACACTCGAAGTCACCGAGGAGATCACCAACCGGGGCTTCAATGCCATGTCGACCACTTCGGTAGTTGAGAGCCTTTCTTCGACCTTCTCACTCATCCAGGCTGTGCTGGGAGGCATTGCGTCCATCGCGCTGCTGGTGGCGGCCATCGGCATTGCCAATACCATGGTGATGGCAGTGCTGGAGCGCACCCGGGAGATCGGGCTGATGAAGGCTATCGGCGCGCGTAACCGGGCTATCCTCTCTGTGTTCATCTCTGAAGCAACAGCCATTGGGCTGATCGGCGGGATTACGGGCGTCTTGATCGGCGCAGGGGTGGCACAGATTGTCGATCTCTTCGCTGCCGGCTATTTATCTTCGAGCGGCTCTGAGGCATCGAGCGTGGTTGTGATCCCGCTGTGGCTGCCTGTGTTCGCCATCGGGTTTTCGATGTTCATTGGCATGGCAGCGGGCATTTATCCAGCCTTCCGCGCCGTCCAACTGGATCCGGTCAATGCTTTGAAGCACGAATGATCGATTTTCTGATTGAAGCTCAGTGCAAATCACAAATTCGTGATAAGGAGAGTGTTTGGCAATGAAATATCTGAATGCTGTAGTTTGTTGTCTTGGGGCTGTTCTGGTGCTGGCCGGGTGCCGCATCGATGAGTCATCTTCGGTCGATCAGCAAGCCCCTGCCGAGGTACCTACTGTTGTGGCAGGGCAAGGAGAAGACAGTGCCCCGACCGGTGGAGGAGGCGCCGGCCCGAATGGTCAGATGGGCGAGACGTACACACAACTGACCCAACTTGCAATAGGCACCTTGTACCTGCAAGACACCGAGCATCCCATTACGCCTGAACAGGCCGCGACCCTGCTGCCTCTCTGGCAGTCTCTACAATCTTCTATGCAGCCGGCTCAGCCTGCTGAAGAGGCAAACGTCACACCCGAGGCGCTGGTGGTAGATGATACCCAGATTACCTCCACATTGGACAGCATCAAAGCAGCGCTGACGGCAGAGCAGACCAACCTCATCGATCATCTGACCCAGGAGCAGCTGTGGTCCTGGGCTCAGGAGCGGGGGCTGATGGGGGCTGGGTTTGGTGGCCCATCAGGGCAGCAGGGGACACCTGGTGAAAGGCCTGGAGGCGGTCAGGGAGAGCCTCCGAGGGAGGGAACCCCCGGCGCAGGACCTGACGGCGCCCCTGGGGAAATACCAGCAGACTTCACGCCGCCGGCTGATTTTACCCCCGGCGCCAGAAGAGGAAATCGAGGTGGTTTTGGTGCGAGTCCTCTGATTGATGCAGTGATCAGCATGTTGGAGGCTGTTGGATCGTAGTGGTTGAGCGCTCTTTTCTGGGATGTGTGGCTCTCCAGGACTT
>JAFGMS010000279.1 GCA_016927375.1 Anaerolineae bacterium | reverse complement strand
GTAGTTTCCTAATAACAGGCTTGTGCCGGAAACGGCTGTGTCCGGCCATTCTGCTGTATTGCTCATCCCTTCATCTCACAGCCAAAAACTAACAGCTAAGGGCCAACAGCTGATAGCTGAGTAGCTATGGATCTTTTTTACATATTCACATATTTTATGTTTTATGTTTTGGGTGCCACTTTGCCCATGATGCAAAAACCTATCCAGACAACTATATATTCGTCATCATACTCCATCGTAGCCAGACCCTGCTAATTATCGACTCTCTGTAAGTGCACCGGAGCTGCGGGCCAGACAGTGAACAATCCGCTAAAACAACCGCCCTCATAGTAGACAACATTGCAAGCTGATCTCCAAAAACATAAGATTGCTCATTCCCTGAACAACCACAGATAAACTGATAGGGAGGTTAAGTTCATGATCAAACGGCTTACAGTCTTGGTTTTGCTGACATTGGGGCTAGTACTAGCTCTGCTGCTGGTACAACACATACCATCTGCTGCAGCGTATGACCTGGGAACTCGCACACTGCAGCGTGGGATGAAGGGCGACGACGTCAAAGAGCTTCAAATCCGGGTTGCTGGGTGGGCAGCAGATTCGGCTCAGCAGACCTATGTCGTTGTCGATGGCGATTTCGGGCCAGGAACTGAAGCTGCGGTCAAGCGATTTCAGCGAGCCTACGGGCTTACTGCTGACGGGGTCGTCGGATCGCAGACTCGACAGTTATTGAACAGTCTGGAAGATTCCGATGGGTCCACAGCGCATTTTGCCTGGTCGGAGTTCTACGGCTGTCAAGGTAAGTACGGAACTGACTTCTCCGGTGGCAAGGTCAGTTCCTCGGCCGTGAAAGAGAACGTTCGCCGGTTAATGTGGAAGCTTGAGGCATTACGCAAGAAGGCCGGCAACAGCCCAGTCAATATCAACAGCGGTTTCCGCAACACAACCTGTAACACAAGCGTAGGGGGAGCCTCGAACAGCATGCATCTGTATGGTGTTGCGGCGGATATCAGAGTAAGTGGCAAGACCCCCTACCAGGTGCAGGCCCTTGCGAAGACATGCGGCTTCAGCGGCATCGGTCGCTACACAACCTTTGTCCATGTCGACAGCAGGATGGAATACCCATACGGCTCACAGTTTTGGTGGTGGCCCAGCACGACACAATAACTAACAACCCCACTATCCGAGTTTTAAGGACAGCTTGCATCCAATGAAATAGCAGAAAAGTGTTCAGGGATTAAGCGCAGGAGCAGAACAGCGTCATTGCCGTTCTGCTCCTGGTTTAATTCAAGAAGAGATAGCGTACAACAATCCCTATGAGCATCTGCCAGAGCTAATGGTTACTTCAACTTCTGGGCCACCACCTCTTCCACTTTGGCAATCGCTGCCGGCAGGTTCGAAGGATCGTTGCCGCCTGCGGTAGCAAAGTCCGGCCGACCACCACCGCCACCGCCAACCAGTTTGGCAATCTCGCCGATCAGCTTACCGGCATGCACGCCTCGCTTGACGAGATCAGGCGTTACCTTGGCGACCAACCGTGCCTTGTCATCGATGCGGCTGCCCAGCACAACAACACCGCTTGTCATGCGATCTCGACACCAGTCGGCCATCTGCCCCAACAGCTCGGCATCAGAGATTTCGATCTCTGCAGCGACCAGCGTGGCGCCATTGAAATCCCTGGCATTGGACAGCAACTCCCCTACCCCAGATTGGGCTGAGCTGCGTTCCATTTGCTCTATCTGCCGGTAAGCAGCCTTAAGATCATCGACCAAAGCAACTATTTTACTCTCGACTGCGTCAGGATCACTGCCCACCTGATAGGCTATGGCATCCAACGTGCTCAATCGTTCGAGGATGATCTTCTGGGCAACTCGTCCTGTTACGGCAGTGATACGCCGCACACCTGCTGCACTGCTCTCTTCACCAACTACTAGAAAGGGCCCGATTTCAGCAGTTGTGCAAACATGAGTGCCGCCACACAGCTCGTAGCTGAACCGCTCATCCCGGCCGCTTTCAGGCACTGTGATGGTGCGGACTGTATCACTATATTTTTCACCGAACAGCGCCATGGCACCCTCACGGCGAGCCTCGTCCAGCAGCTTGTGGACAATCTCGACCGGCTGGTTATCCAGGATCATTTTGTTGACCTGGGTATTCACCCGGTCGATTTCCCCGGCCGTCATGGGTGCATCGTGTGTAAAGTCAAAACGAAGGCGATCAGGGGCGACCAGCGAGCCCTTCTGCCTCACATGCTCGCCCAGTACGTCTCGAAGACTGGCGTGGAGCAAATGGGTGGCGGTGTGATTGCGCATGATGTCCCAGCGACGCTCAACATCTACGCTCGCCGTAACCTCATCACCCACTGATGCTTTCCCGGACAGCATCTCACAATGATGGACAATCAAGCCGCCAACGGGCGCACTCATATCATCGACGCGGGCCTTCCAGCCAGGGCCGGCGATAAGGCCTGTATCACTGACCTGACCACCGGATTCGACGTAAAAAGGTGTTTCTGCCAGGACGATCTCAACCCGCTGGCCCTTGTTTGCCTGCTCGGCCCTCTGCCCATCGCTGATTATGGCCAACACACGCGATTTCAGGCTCAGGTGCTCGTAAGCGTGAGGATCATTGCGAATTACCTCAACGTCGAGCATGTCCAGTGTCTCCTGATAAACAGAAAAATCGGTGAAGACCCCTGTCCCTGAACCGGCCTCGTCACGATGACGCTGCATCTCTTCCCGAAAACCAGCTTCATCAATACTCAGACCGCGCTCTTTCAACAAGTCACGTGTGATCTCAACAGGAAGACCATGCGTCGCATACAGGAAGAAAGCCGACTTGCCGCTCATCTCCGACTGTTCGTCGGCGGTCATCTCATCGATCATCCCCTCCAGAACAGCCAATGAATTGTCGAGCGTACGGACAAAACGAGCTTCTTCGGCCTCGATGTAATAATGGATGGCTTTGCTGAACTGCTGCAATTCCGGATATATATCCCTCATTTTGGTGATGAGGGCATCAGCTACCTGACTCAGAAATGGCCGGGTAATGCCCATGCTATGAGCAAATCGCCATGCACGCCGGATCAACATACGTGGAACATACTCGCGCCCGGTCGTTCCCGGGTTGACGCCATCGGCGATCAAGAATGCCGCCGCACGGGTGTGATCGGCGATTACGCGATAAGCCACATAATGCTCCTGCCGGAAGGCATCGTCATGCCCCAGGATCTCCTGGGTAGCATCCATCAAATCGGTGAAAAGATCCGTATCATAATTAGCTGCCGCACCCTGAAGCACAGCAACGATACGTTCCAACCCCATCCCCGTGTCTACGCCGGTAGCAGGGAGCGGCTCGTCGAACTTGCCGGTATGAGCGGGATCGGCCTGGGTGCGGTTGAACTGCATGAAGACCAGGTTCCATATCTCCAGCCAGCGCTCACAACCATTATCGAGGAGCACGCTGCATTCAGGGTCATGGCATGTGCAGGCTTCCTCGCCCCAATCGAAGTGGATCTCAGAAGTTGGCCCGCAGGGCCCCGTCTCGGCCATCTGCCAGAAGTTGGTAGCCGGCCCCATGCGGTATACCCGCTCCGGTTGGACACCGATCTCATCGATCCAGATGTTGTAGGCATCATTGTCGTCCCTGTAGACTGTGTAAAAAAGCCTCTCATCGGGAATCTGGTATACCTTGGTCAGCAAATCGTAAGCATAGCGGATCGCGTCTTGCTTGAAGTAGTCCCCAAATGAGAAGTTTCCCAGCATTTCAAAGAAGGTATGATGCCGCGGAGAAGGTCCAACATTCTCCAGATCGTTGTGCTTGCCGCTAATACGCATACATTTCTGTGCTGTTGTAGCACGTTTATAAGGACGCTTATCCATACCGAGGAATACATCCTTGAACTGCACCATACCTGCATTGGTGAACAACAATGTCGGGTCGTTGCCCGGCACTAATGAGGACGAGGCCACCACCTGGTGGCCCTGCCCGGCAAAGAAATCCAGGAAAGCCTGGCGTACTTGGGCACTCGTTAACTGCTTCATGAACTCTATCGGCACGATTCCTGCCTCTTGAGCCACAGGAATAAGTGCCTCCTCCTTTTTTGAACTACGCAGTCGCCCACACAAACGGGGAATGTGAGATTGGGACTTTGGATTGGTCAATAGCTGCGATGCAAAATCTCGGACTATTGGACTATTCAAATGAGCTGGCCAATGCGATGATCGGAGCAGATTATACGCAATCCATACGAGGCTGACAATCTGCTATTGACAGGGCCCTGATGGCTGTCTACCATTTCTGTCGTGAGGCTGATTGTCTAATAGACAAAGAATCCAGGCTTAACAATAGCCACGGCATCGGGTAATTGTGGCGTATGGATTTCCGCTTATGAATTTTAATGGGAATAAACCGTTAACGAGATAGCCTACATATGAGAGGACGATTAGGGGTATTGAGGCTTTGAGCCTCACCCCCTTTGCTGCTATCTCCTTACCGGGCCTGGCGGCGCCCCCCTCCGCCAGCGGAAGAGAGGGGCGTAACCGTGGGATATAGGCAGTAGAATTACCGGATGAAAAAAGTAAATGTTCATTCGCGGGAATGACAGGAGGAGCGGAAATATGGCAAGCCGCTTCTTGTGAAAGCAATAGGTGCATATAGTGCTTTTAACTCATGCCTCAGCCATCATGGATCAGTACTATTTTTAAGTGAGTGGTCGATGATCAAATTGCTCACCATAGGTAACGAACATAGCAGCAGGTGATTGGGGCGTATGGATTCCCGCTTTCGCGGGAATGACAGAATTGGCGAAGGCCGGTTATGTTGAGGCTTGTGATAGTAGTAGGCACATACAAAGCTTTTAACTCGTTGCTCGTACCTCATTGCTCGTTGCTATTTTCAAAGGAGCTGTCCATGGGGCAGTGCCCCACCACAAAGAGATAACAATAGCAGCGGCTTGCCGATGATTGTGGCATATGGATTCCCGCTTTCGCGGGAATGACAGGAGTGATGGAGGTATGCTCAGCGGACGCTTGAGATAGCAGCAGGTACATGCAAAGCTTTTGCCTCATCACTCATCACTCGTAACTCATCACTGTTTTCAAAGGAGATGCCCATGACGGAAACATCCGCAGTGAAAACACCAACCAGTGAGAAGAAAGCCGGAAGAAGTAGCAATGTGTTGACCTGGGTTATCGTCATTTTGATGATCGCTCTCGTGGCTCCGGCCATCGGCTGTGGGGCATTTGGTTTCGCCTTTGCCATGGCAAGCTCTCAGCCAGCCAGTACGGGAACCGGTCCCGCTGTTGGGGTCATCACCGTTGAAGGGATGATCGTTTCAGGATCGGGAGGATTTTCCTTGAGCGGCAGTGTTGCAGCGTCTGACACAATCGTTGAGCTGATCCATCAGGCCGACGATGACCCGAATATCAAAGCCATCATCCTACGGATCAACAGCCCAGGAGGAGGCGTAGTAGCGTCAGATGAGATTCACCATGCACTCAAACAGGTTGATAAGCCTATCGTGGTGAGCATGGGTGAGTTGGCCGCCTCAGGAGGCTACTATATTGCAGCTCCGTCAGATTTCATCTATGCCACGCCTCACACCCTGACCGGGAGTATTGGTGTGATCAGCCAGTTCATCGTAGCAGAAGAACTGCTCGATGAAGTAGGAATCAGCATGGAAACTATCACGTCAGGTACGGTGAAGGATTTCGGGAGCCCTTACCGAGATATGACTGAGGAAGAACGGGCTTACTGGCAAACACTGACCGATGAAATCTATGAAGGCTTCATTGAGATAGTAGCCGACGGACGTAACATGGACAAAGACACGGTGCGCGAACTGGCCGATGGTCGAATCTACACCGGACAGCAGGCACTCGCCCTTGGGCTCGTCGACGCCATAGGCTATTACGACGATGCGGTTGACAAGGCAGCCGAATTAGGGGGAATTCAGGGCGACCCACGCATAGTCGAGTTCACGCCGGAGGCCGGCTTCCTCGAAATGCTATACGGCTTTCAGAGCTCTCAGCACTCAGCCCTGTCCCCGGACTTTCTTAGACGCCTGACCACACCATCAGTCGAGTTTCGCTATCCGGGACCATAGATGCTTGGTCGGCACTATCACCTGTCCAGCCACCATTCGGTGGACTGGACAGGGTGCCACCTTACTCGTCTTGTTGAGGTGGTTTTGCCGGTGTACCGGCCCGCTGGCGCGGCTGTCGATCAGAAGGCGCTCTAAAAAAGAGTGCCTCAAGCAAACGCAGCATCCGATTGATCAACGAGCGCACACGGGCGAGAATATATAAACCCTCGCGGAGAACATCACGCCCATAAGACGCGGGAGTAGGTGTCACTTCCCACTCTAGGAGTGCTGCTGCCCAGGTAAGACCACCGCCAAAACCCACCAAAACGATCCGATCGTTGGGTTTGATCTGCCCATTCTCAACAGCTTCCACAATGGCAATTGGGATAGAGGCGGCAGAAGTGTTGCCATAACGTTCAATATTGGCAACCACACGATCCGAAGAAATCTTCAAGCTGCGCATCGCCGCATCAATGATGCGCATATTAGCCTGGTGAGGAACAATGACATCAATATCATTGAGAGTCAGGCCTGCCTGTTGGACAACTTCCTCTGTAGCAGAACTCATAACTCGCGCAGCAAAGCGAAAGACCCCTCGCCCATTCATGTTGATCAGTGACGCAGGGGCCTCTGCCCCATTCCAGGTTGGCCGAGCGCCCGAGTGTACATACAACAGCTCCCCACCCGAACCGTCAGAATGAAGCACCACTTCCCGCACACCACCCGGAGTGTCACTTTCTTGCAGGACAAAAGCTGCTGCGCCATCTGCAAACAGGATGCAGGTTCCCCGGTCACTCCAGTCCGTGATTCGGCTCAGTGTTTCAGTCCCAATCACCAGGACGGTCCGAGCCATGCCTGATTTGATCTGGCCGGCTGCCGTGCTAAGCGCGTATATGAATCCGCTACAGGCAGCAAGGAGATCGAAGGCGCCGGCACGGGTAGCACCCAACTGATCCTGGATCAAACAGGCAGTTGACGGACATAGATACACAGGAGACATCGTTGCAACAATGATCAGGTCGAGATCATCCGGAAGGATGTCGGCATGTTTGAGAGCTTTCCGAGCCGCGCGCGTACCAAGCGTGACAGCTGTATCCCGGTCGTCTGCAATCCGTCTTTCTGAGATACCGGTTCTCTCCCGAATCCACTCATCAGACGTATCGACCATCTGCTCCAGATCGTGGTTTGTTAGAACGCGCTCCGGCACCTCAACTCCCCAACCAGTGACATGCGCGTAGCGCCCATTCTCACCGTTGGCACGTATCTGTCGCTTCCTATGCCGAGATTTGATCATGGCTGATACCGACCGATGATCAGACACCCATTGTGACCGCCAAAACCAAACGAGTTAGACATTGCCACATTGACTTCCACTTCACGTACCTGGTTCGGGACATAGTCGAGGTCACACTCAGGGTCCGGAGTCTCATAATTAATCGTCGGAGGTATCTTGCCGCTCAGAATGGCTTTCGTGCAAAATATAGCTTCAATAGCCCCTGCCCCACCAAGTAGATGGCCGGTCATGCTCTTGGTAGAGCTTATTGCCAGCTTATAAGCATACTCGCCAAAAACTTGTTTAATAGCCAGTGTCTCAGATTTATCGTTAAGAACGGTACTCGTACCATGGGCATTGAGATAAGTGATATCCTGAGGATGCAGCCCGGCATCCTCCAACGCTGCTCTTATAGCCAAAGCAGCACCTTCTCCTGTTCCCATCGGTGCAGTGATGTGGTAAGCATCAGCCGAAGCACCATAGCCCATGAACTCGGCATAGATGTGCGCCCCACGATTCAGGGCATGTTCTTCGCTTTCCAGAACAAGCACCCCCGCCCCTTCGCCTGGGACAAAGCCATCGCGGTCTTTGTCAAACGGCCTGGATGCCCTCTCAGGGTCATCGTTGCGTTCTGAGAGTGCCCCCATATTGCTGAAGCCGGCTATAGCCAGCTTAACGACACCCGCCTCGGCACCACCGGCAAACATCACATCAGCGGCACCACGACGAATCATGGCAACCGCCTCACCCAAAGCATTAGTGGAAGATGCGCAAGCGGTAGCAATGCTCATGTTAGGCCCTCGCAAACCTAATTCGATAGCCAGTCTTCCGGGCGCAGAGTCTGGAAGCATCATGGGCACCATATGAGGGCTTATCCACTGCGGGCCTTCTCTCATCATCTTTTCATGCTCAGCCAACAATGTGCCAACACCACCAATGCCACACCCCAAAATAGCTCCACAACGATGAGCCTCTTCTGGTTTGATATCCAGGCCGCTATCTTTATGGGCCTCACGAGCAGCAGCCATCCAGAAATGTATGAAGCGATCCATTCGCCGTGCCTCACGGGCACCAAACAACTCCTGAACATCGAAGTTCTTGACTTGGCCAGCAAAGCGTGTTTTGAGGTCGGAAGCATCAAACAGGGTGATTGGCCCAATACCCGATTCGCCATTCAGCAGGGCCTGCCAGGCCGTGTCAACATCATTCCCGATTGGGCAAATGATACCCAATCCAGTAATGACTACACGTCGTCTTTCCATAGGTTTATCCTTCTAAGCTTAACAGATTTAGGCAGACAGCAGTTCACCTAGGTGCTAAGAATATTAACACGCCAGCAACTCAAAGATACGGTTTTCTTTCAGAATCAGGGAAACGCTTGGCAGATTTCTAACAAGCAGGCTTTTTACAGTGCTTCTGCTATAATTCCGACAGCGTCCTTCACGATAATAATCTATTCCAGAATGAATTGCCATTTCCTATGAAATCACAACGTGGTACGCTGCTAATATGATCCTTGTGACTGGTGCAACCGGGTTTGTAGGCCGTCACCTTGTGCCTCGCCTCACGACCGATGCAGGACTGCGAGTGCGGGTGCTCCTGCGCCCAGGCAGTGATGTCAACCGCTTGCCCCGCCCGCTTACTGTGCATACTGTAGTCGGTGACATTACGAGCGCCGACACGCTGATGGCAGCCATGGATGGCGTTCATACGGTGTTTCACCTGGTTGGGACAGAAACACGCGGACGCCATGCACGTCTAAATGAGGTGGATGTTGAAGGTGCCAAAGCCGTCATCGAGGCGGCCCTGGCAGCCTGTGTTGGCCGGATCATCTATGTCAGTAGATTGGGTGCGGAGCGAGCCTCTGCCTTTCCTGTGCTGCGTGCCAAAGGCGAGATCGAAGAGCGTATCCGCAACAGTGGTCTTGCCTATACCATCTTCCGATCCGGTGTGTTGTTCGGTGAGGGGGATCGCTTCAGCGAACACATTGCTATGCTGGCCCGTACATTCCCCTTCTATATGGTTCCCGGAGATGGCGATACCGTATTCCAACCTCTGTGGGTAGAGGATTTGGTAACCTGCTTGGCCATGTCATTGGAGAACTTCGATCTGATTGATACCATCGCGACGATCGGAGGCCCCGAGTTCCTAACCTATCGGCGCCTTGTCATGCGGGTAATGCATACCATTGGTAGCCGCAGACCGATCATTGGCATTCCCTTGCTGGGCCACCGCTCCATTGCCTGGTTCCTCGATGGGCTATTTGCACGCTGGCCGCTCACCGAACAGTGGAACGAGATGCTGTCAACCACACAAACAGCCGAGATGGGATCAATTGAGCGCTACTTCGGATTTCGTCCGGCAGCATTCGATGTTGGCCTGCTGAGCACTTACATGAAGCGCCGCTTTTACGCATTGGAACTGCTACAGTATGCATTAACCACCCGCTGGTAGCCCGAAACAAACTGGCCTCATTCTGCGCAACCTGTGCACCCTATCGACATTGCCGGGTAGTGTTAATGGTTGGCTACTACCTATCGGCCGGCGCTTGCTACACAGCAGTCAATACGTGCTGCCATTCGATAGAGAATGGATCAACGCGGAAAAGTGAGGTTAGCCTCAAACCCTACCCTAAAGTTTTTTCGACATTGAAGAGCGGTCATTTCGGTCGAAAAGTGTGTCTACATTGACAATGTCATGTTTTCCTGAGCAACCAGAATGGGCAGGAGAGGCTCCTTGTGCTTCCAAACGAAGGATCGACGAAGGAGCGACG
>JAFGMS010000278.1 GCA_016927375.1 Anaerolineae bacterium | reverse complement strand
TAGCTTTTCAAGCTTCGATCTGTGACTTGTAAACTCAGACTGGCTACTCGTCACGTCTCACGTTTTACATATTTACCTTTTACGCATTACCTATAAGCGCCAGATAGCTGGTAGTTACTATCATTTTCAAAAACATGAAACTACAGTATGATAGGGAAACACGAAGGAGCCTTGTATTGAGAAGGCTGTTTGTTGTTTATCTTCTCCACCAACTTCCCAGTATCGTCGCAGAACACACTATTTCGCATTGTTTTGTCAGGCAAAACCTGGTAACAAGATCTGGCCTCATCTACATCTAAGCAAGATCGGATTTTTGATTGGATGGCAAAAACATCTTGTTTTGTCTTGTAGCAACCAGCTGATTTGTAATCGTGGTACCGGACAAAGAAAGAAAGGAGGTGGTAAGAGAAAGAGGATATACAGGCACATGATAGCAGCCTAGGTATATCTTCAAGATATCAGATTACGTACAACCCGTTTGTGTTTTTGGACCCGATGTTCATAACATAGTCTTGTAGAGGAGAAGTAGAAAATGAGTAAGAGATTGATTCTTCTTGCCTTGCTAATCAGTGTATTGTTTGTGGCCTGTATTCAGGCAGCGCCAACTGAAGCTCCCGCAGAAGAGACTGAAGCTCCCGTTGAGGAGACTGAAGCTCCTGCAGAAGAGACTGAAGCCCCTGCAGCAGGCGACCAAGTCGAGGTCTTCAGTTGGTGGACAGGTGGCGGTGAGGCCGCCGGCCTGGATGCAATGATTGAGGTTTTCAACGCTGGCAACCCCGATATCGAGTTTATCAACTCAGCGGTTGCTGGTGGGGCTGGGACCAACGCCCGCGCTGTTCTGGCCAGCCGTTTGGCTGCCAGCGATCCGCCCGACTCATGGCAGGCACACGCTGGTCAGGAGATCATCGGGACCTATGTGGCCGGTAGCCAGATAGAGGCGCTCAATGATCTGTATGAAGCTGAAGGTTGGCTGGGTGTGCTGCCCGACACCCTCATCCCCCTGATCTCTCAGGACGGCAACATCTACTCGGTGCCGGTGAACATTCACCGCGCCAACGTAATGTGGTACAGCCCAACTGTCATTGCTGATGCCGGCGTAGAAGTTCCCACCACCTGGGATGAATTCTTCATGGCCTGCGAGCCAATTGAAGCTGCCGGCAAAATCTGCCTGTCAATGGGTGAGCAGTGGACAGCCATGCATCTGATGGAAGTCGTTCTTCTGGGTGAGCTTGGCCCTGATGCTTACAACGGCCTCTGGGATGGCACCACCGATTGGGGTAGTGCTGAAGTTACCGCGGCGCTGGAGACCTTCAACCAGGTTCTCGAACATGTCAACAGCGATGCCTCGACCCTGACCTGGCAGGACGCTGCGCAGCTGGTTGCCAATAACGATGCAGCATTCAACATCATGGGCGACTGGGTCGACGGTTACTTCTCCGGTGATACGGCAGGCGGCAACCTGGGGCTGGTTCCGGGTGAAGGATATGGTTGGGCACCACCTCCAGGTACCGACGGCGTCTTCCAGTTCCTTTCTGACAGCTTTGTGCTGGCAAATGGTGCACCGCATCCCGATGCCGCCATGGCTTGGCTAAAAATCTGTGGTTCGAAGGAAGGTCAAGAAGCCTTTAATCCTGTCAAGGGCTCGATCTGTGCCCGCACTGACTGCGACGCCGAGCTGTTCAACGTGTATCTGAAATCAGCTATGGAAGACTGGGCCAGCGATACCGTTGTCGGCAGTCTTACCCATGGTGTGACGGCCAACGACTCCTTCAAGGACGAGATCAATACTGCGCTCGGTTTATTCCTGGGTGATCTTGATGTGGCGGCCTTCCAGGAAGCATTGGTTGCTGCCTGTTCGTCGGCTGGGCCTTGCCAGTAAGTAAGTTTAGGTACGTACTTCCCAAAAGTTGGGAGTGAAGTGAGAGTGGAGGGTCGTGGCCCTCCACTCTGCATAATTGTTGAAGAGTGTCACCACCTCAGCACAAGGTGGGCACTGTCCAAAATCGGGCAGGCATAGTCTTCAAGGTACTGTTCGCTGCCTGTCTTGGTTACTACTGTCGAGGAAGAAACACAATGAGTGCCATCAGCAACCGGAGCGCGCCCACCGCGTCTACTGCATCAAGCGCCCGCCAGACTCCCAGGTGGTGGAGAGGCTCAACATTTACCACCGACCGGATTTTGTCTTTCCTGATTGTCTTGCCGTCCATCCTGGCGATAGCGATTTTCGTCTATGGTTTCATCGGCTGGTCTGTGCGAGTTTCGCTGAGTGCCTGGACAAAAGGACTGATCCCTAATTACACCTACAGTGGCTTGGACCGGTATATTGCGCTATTCAGTGATCGGCGGTTTGGCATTGATATGCGCAATACAGCCATCTTTACATTACTATTCTTGATTGCCTGCTTGAGTGTCGGTTTGCTCCTGGCCATTCTGCTCGACCAGCATCTGAAGGGTGAGGGTATCTTTCGAAGCATTTTTCTGTTTCCAATGGCCATCTCATTTATTGTCACGGGTGTAGCCTGGCGCTGGCTGATGAGCCCGGCCACAGGTAGCCGGATCAGTGGCTTAAACTTGCTTTTCGACCAGCTTGGTTTGGACTTCTTGATAAGCAGGTGGCATACCACTCCACCTCCCTGGGGTATTGCCTTTGTCGTCATACCGGCAGTATGGCAGATGTCGGGCTTTACTATGGCGATGTATCTGGCCGGCTTGCGCAGCATCTCGGACGATCTCCGTGAAGCAGCACGCGTAGACGGCGCCAACGAGCTCCAGCTCTATCGTTTTATCATCCTTCCGCAGCTTCAGGCAGTGACACTCAGTGCCGTAATCGTCCTGGGGCACACATCATTGAAGATCTTTGACCTGATTGTTGCCATCTCCCAGAATGATATCAAGCTGGATGTACCGGCTGTCTATATGTGGCGAACCACCTTTGACGGCAGCAACTACTCGCGTGGTGCAGCTATCGGGATCATCATGTTGATCACCGTGGCGGTGCTGATCGTGCCTTACCTGATCACCAGTATGCGGTCGCAGGAGGCGAAGTTATGATCGTTGTACGAACTCTCATGCGACGGTTTCCCCGTATTGCTCTCTATATCCTCCTCACCTTGCTGGCTATCGCCTACCTGCTGCCGATTTATTTACTTCTGATCACCGGCCTCAAGCCCTTTGCTGAAGTCGATCTGCAAACCATGTGGCGGTTGCCGACCCAAATTGCCTTCGACAACTTCCTGGGGGCCTTCGATAAGCTGTGGCCGCACCTGCGCAACAGCCTATTTATGGTGATCCCGGCAGCGCTTCTTTCATCGATGCTCGGCTCGATTAACGGGTACATCTTTTCGAAGTGGAAATTCAAGGGTGCGGATCTGGTATTCACCTTGATCTTATTTGGTATGTTTATTCCCTACCAAAGCATCCTGATCCCCTTGGTTCAGTTCATGGAATTCATCAAGCTGCGTGGCACGCTGGCCGGCTTGATCCTGGTGCATGTTATTTACGGCATTCCCATTACCTCGCTGATCTTCCGTAACTATTATGCACAGATATCGACCGAGATATTGGAGGCAGGTCGCATTGATGGGGCCGGGCTGATCGGCCTGTATCGATGGATCATCTTCCCGCTTTCGATTCCCGGCTTTGTGGTGGTGCTGATCTGGCAGTTCACTCAGGCTTACAACGACTTCCTGTTTGCCGTTGTCTTGACCAATACTGCCCAGTGGCCGGTTACGGTAGCGCTCAACAACATGGCAGGCAGCCAGATCGTCCAGTGGAATGTGCAAATGGCAGGCGCGTTGCTGGCTGCTCTTCCGACGCTGCTGGTCTACATCTTCCTGGGTCGTTTCTTCCTGCGTGGGTTGATGGCCGGAGCCCTGAAAGGCTGATTGCCCAACTGTACTAGTACAGTTGGGCATAAGTTCATCGCCAGATTAAGGCAATCTTCCCAACTGTATAAAGTACTTTGCGCTGTGCCATCTCACTGTATACGAATGTCCGCCGCAAAATACTAACGTGCAGCACAAATAGGACTTGGACGGACCGCGGACGGGGTGGGCGTGGAGCGCCGAGAGGCGGCAATTTGTGCGTGAATCAAGGGGATGGTTAGACCCGGCCCGGTCCGGACGGCAGTTGGATGCAGGAGCAAGACAGCACTTTTCGGCAATGATGTCCTATTATCTTCGAAGAGATAATAGGACTTGTTGCCGTCGGCGGGTGGATATCCACCGTTAAAATGCACAAACTGCAGCGACTTCAACATTCGCACCCGGGTTTGGTCCCGGCGCAATGTCTACAAGGCGGAAGTGATAACGACAACAGCGCTTGCGAGACGCTGCCATGAGGGTTGCGGAGTGAAGTCTATTGATACGGGGGACAGATGTTTACCAGCAACCTCCATGATGATTTGGTCAGTCTACCGAGGTAAATTCGAGTCTCTCAGCCGACGGGTCGAACCAATACTTGACCAGCTTCAGATTGCTCCACTCTAACGATTGTGCAGGTCGCATACCGATGGTGTATCTTCTTATACCCACAGTTTTGGCATGCTCGATCACGTGTTCATCAAACTCGTAGGCAATCAAGAAGGCATCAATCATCGAGTAGTCGCCAAAGCAGTATTCATCTTTGACCCAGTCGACGTACTTGAGCAGCTGATCGATGTCCTCAAGGCCGGCGCCGTCCCTCTTTATCTCTCCAACAAGATAGCGAGCCTTGGTCGGCTTAAAATCGGGTATGTACGAGTAGCCGAAGAGGTCCATCTTGTCCATGTAGTCGATTGGCTTGAACGGGGAGGCGATGACCTGATGTGATAAGTAGTCCCATTCGCCCAGCACGGCACAAGTGGCAGGATATCTGACTGCCAGTTGGTGCAAGATACCGGCTTCGAGCACCATCTCGTGTTTCAAACGCCCTTCATCGACACAGCTCGACAGCACCATCGAGATGCCTGAAGACATCCTGTAATCTCCGGTGAGTTGGCGCTCGGCAATTTGATGGTGGGCAGGCTGAAAGTCGAAGATGTCGGCTCCTTCCGGGTGGAACAGAGCGGATTGGTTGCGCTTGAGGAGAATATCCCGGAAGGCTTGGTTTTCTTCATCGTCAAACTTGATGAAGGACAGCTTCCAGAAGGCTCGCAGCATCTTGAAGGCGGCGGGGTTGGACGAGAGGACATCATCCATGTCTATGCCCATTGTGAAGAAGTGTGGGTCGGGCTCGAACACACACAGGCAGCGCTGGTCGACGCTGATATCGCCTTCATCCCACAGCAGATAGGGTTGGATGTCCGAGTAGCTGAACCTGTCGGGTGTGCCGGCATAGGGATAGTTGAAAAATTTGCAATCCTGCTCTACATCAATGAGCTTTCCGATACCGTAGATTTTTCGCTGGATGAAGAAATAAATGCTGTCGCCTTCCTTCATCGTGGCGTAGTCGGCAAAAGTGCCCTCGTGATGGGTCCGCCATGCATGGGGGGGCTTGGAAAGCTTGGTTGCGTACACGCCATTCATGGTATAAAGGCGCAAAGAGTCTAAATTGTCCAGACTGAAGATGTATCCGGCCACGCTCTATATTGCTTCTCCCTATCTTCTCAATGTTTCGCGGCTTCTCAGACTTTCGAAGTCGGCTGTCGATTGAGACTTCGGAAGTTTCCACGGCCTCCCTGCTTTTCGAGAAGATGTGCTTCTCCTCAATAATTGAGAACAACAACCTCTTCGATGTCCCCTCTCCCGTTTTTGTCGGAGTTTACTGCTCGCCTGGCTTGAACCTTCTCTAGCCGGAAGCCTGCATACAGATCACAGACGAAGTCCGTAGAGGAATTGCTGAGCATGCAGCGGCATCCCTTTTCGGTCAGCTGCTTGAAGATACCAGCCAGGTCACGTTGATCTTGCTCCCCGAAATCGTTAGCCGTGTAGCCTGTGAAGCTGGCCGTCTTGCTGAGCGGGTCGTAGGGTGGGTCAAAGTAGAAGAAGTCGTCCGCCTGGGCCAGGTCGATGACCTCACGAAAGTCTCTTACCTGGATGTCAGCACCTTGTAGGGCTGCACTTGCATCCCTGAGCACATTCTCATTCAAAATCTGGGGGTTCCTGTAGCTGCCCATCGGGACGTTGAACTGGCCTTTGCTGTTGACGCGGTACAGGCCGTTGTAGCAGGTTTTGTTTAGATAAAGCGTCCGTGCGGCTCGAACCACCCTATCATTCAGTCGCCCATCTTGCCTGTCGAGGCTTCGGGTCTGGTAGTAATGCTCTTTGGAGTGGCTCACTTTGTGAACTGCCAGGGCCTCGATTAACTCATCGACCCTGTCCCGGACAACCCGGTAGGCGTTAATAAGCTCCTCATTTTTGTCAAACAGAAACACCGGGCCGGGGAGCCGCCTGCTGCTCACAAGGTGAAAGAAGACGGCGCCACCGCCCACAAACGGCTCGAAGTACCGCCCGATGGTCGGCGGAAAGAACAGCTCGAACTGGGTAAGGAGCTGCTGCTTTCCCCCAGCCCACTTCAAAAAGGGCTTGGCGCTTTGAGAAACAAGGACATCCTGTGGATCGACTGACATTCCCACTCCTGGGCTGCTGAGGTTGGGTGCGATAAGGGTAACCGGCAGATTGCACATCGATGCAAGAATTTCCAGGATAACCGGGTACAGTCTGTATTCTACATCATTCCAGGGAAGATGGCCCGAACCGTTCTCGCTTTGGTCAGGGATACATGCCCGCTACATCTGGTGTTCGGGTCAAAACCTCATAGGGAGGCATTCCGGTCTCGCTGGGATAACATTTTGCACATTGTCTTTTGCAGAGGCATCAGAGCAGGGGGGAAAGAAATCATCGAGAAGGCCAGAGAGCGCTTCGAGTGCCGGCCGGTTAAAGGCAAGCACTGGGTACGGGAAATGGTTACAGTATCTCGACTCCGCCTCCCAGGGTTTTTTCCGGGAAAATATACGCTACGGAAAAATTTCACAAACAAACCGTGTTGATATGAGTATGGTGTAGCCTTC
>JAFGMS010000277.1 GCA_016927375.1 Anaerolineae bacterium | reverse complement strand
TTTTCGCCGCAAAGTACTAGTACAGTTGGGCATAAGTTCGTTCCCAGTTTCAGGCGGTCTTCCCAACTGTTTAAGTGTTCCAGGGCAAGCCATAACTAAGGGTTTACCTAGGCCCCGGAACACGAAGAATGGCTTATATACCATATCGCTGTTGAGTATATGCTCTACAAGCCAGTTGCGGATATATTCCAGCATCTTCTTCGGAACCGGCCCAACGTCTTACATTGTGGCTATGCAGAAGTCTCCTGTCTTTCGCCGAAAAGATTGATGTTGATCGATATGCTCTTCGAGACGAGGATAGTTGTACTGCTCCTTCAGCACTTCTTCTGCCGCAAAATGTTCTTGTGCATAGTTGGTCATATTAGTTGATACTAATGTCTGGCCGGGCCAATATCGTTCCTGCGCCGGTTGTTACCGGAGGGGCGTTTACTGGGTTTTAGAGAGGTCGGACTTGGGCCAGGTGTTTATGAGTTTAGCAGCCATGCCAGGGCAGCTTCCTGATCATGAAATACTGAGAATTCATAACCGCGATTCACACATACTACTTCCAGGAACTTGAAGAACTCTTGATGCTCTGGCTTGACGATCTCAGCGATCTTGATTCCACGAATCACGCCGATTTCTGGAAACTGTTCTGGGCGATGGTAAACTTCTAGCGTTCCGCCCGAGACTGAATCGATATTCCTATGATCTATTAAGGCTCGATTGATTTTGTGTTCCCTCAGAACCGTAGCAATGGCTTTTGCCATATCTAACGATCCGCGTTTGTCCGCAACACCACTGGTAGCTATCTCAACGTATTGATATTCTTCGTTTACCGCAATATGCCATTCCATGTTTATCTCCACCAGTCAGTAGGTTCTATGTTTGCCCGGTGAAGGCCGGGTAGCTGCAGTTGGCAATATGATAACATCTATGCTGTGTTGAACAGTGCGCTCACAAAAGCGTCTATAGCTCTTTGACATTCATCCCTATTGTAGCTCGTATTCTCAATAAGCAGTTTGGCGATCTCTAAATGTTGCAACAGGGCAAGCTCAATTTGCTGCCGCATTTCGTAAAATGCACAGACGCCGTCAAAGCCTTTTGCCCCGGTGGCTTTTCCCCAACCTTGCCGGGTGAAGTAGGTAATCAGAAAATCCTTCCACTCTCGTGGCCTCTCTCTGGATACTCTCTCGAGTGTTGTACGGACATCCGGCTGCCGGAGATATATCACCGCCGGTTGTAATGGCTGAATAGTTGTGTTTACCATCTGAACATGCTCGATGGCATCCGATACGCATACATTATGTTTGCCGATCAGCACCGTCAATGGGTTTTGAAGGAAGCAGCACTCGAAAACCGATGTTTCTTCATTTAGAACCGCCTGATTGACAAATTCCTGCCACCTTTGTGCTGCTAGGCGGCAATAGGTGCTTGCCAATGGTGTTTCATACACATCATACCTGGCCAGTTCATCGATCAGCTTGCCTGGAGGCATTTGTCCATTTTTCGACTTGATCTTACGGTATGCCAGAAAATAGTCGGTGTCATTGACCGTTACATTGTGCTCCAGCACTTGCCGATATGCCGCATGGCGAGATACAAACACCTCATAGTCAGGTCGAGTAAAATGGGCAACAGCCTCAAAATCAGCCGGATGGTCCAGATCGCCTTCACAGTAGAGCCGGTTCGAAACGCCCTTTTTATCTAGAAGCACATTGACAAAGGAAGCCAGAGTAGTTTTTCCTGATCCGGGAATGCCCTCAACGATGATCAGCTTGCATTGACACGTCATAGTTTTATTAGGCCTACATCCATGGATGCAACAATAACTTTCATTTCATGACCTTCAAAGCTCAGAGCCTCTTCAAGAGAGCAAGCTTCAGCGGCGCCTGTTTTGAGGTCAAACAGGTATGTTTCTCCTGATACCGGTAGCTTTACAATCGGTTCGACTGCCTCTTTCGTCTCGTTAAACAACATGAAATAGTGAATGCCGTCCTTGGTGACGTGTCTCGTTCTCAGGCCAGGGTGATGAGGCCAAACCGAGACGTCATCCGGTACTATCTCTCTCAAAGACGCGACCAGCCGGGTCTCATCGCTTCCTTCTGTATATCGGATCACACGGTTGGCGGACTCTAATGTCCGGACGGCAGCCGTGACCTTGTCGTCTTCTTCAAGCTCGACGATGAGGGCCCGGTAAGCCATGCCGGCCAACCGAATCCCATCTGTCGTTACTTCCGCATCCAGTAGAGTCCCTTCTTCTATGTAGTTAAAGTCTATCTGATTCTCAAAGCAGACCTTTGCTGCACGCCAGGGCAACAGATTGTGTTTGCCCAGGATAGCCACATGACAGACGTGTTTTGAATCGGTGTTTATCCAACATAGGCGCCTGACGGCATCGGCGTACTCCCGGTAGCGCGGCCACCATACTGCATTGGGCCCGACGTCGGGCGGTCTCTCATCTTTGCGGCATCCACGCATGGAATAATAAAACGCATGTGGAACGAGCATGTTGACGCCTCGTATCATACACCAATTGGCCAGCCAGACCATCTCTTCCCAGCTCAACTCGTGACCATAGGCGCCGCAGCATTCGTTGAGGTTCCTGCGTTTGCCAGCGTGAATCATGGCAGAGGAGCTGCATTTTCCCTGGGTAGACTCTCCCCTCTCCAGCGCGCTTGGGTGATCGGGTAGCACCCAACGCCAAATCAGATCCTGCCCGGGAATGTCAAAATGCCTTAGAGCACCGATATCATCAGCTTTTCCAGGATGGCCGGTCAACTGAGTGCCACACTCTCTGCAAAAGCTACTGAGGCGAGCATAGTATGTTTTCGCCAGCAGATGTTCGCAGGCAGACAGGTATATCTCTTGATATTTGGCGGCCTCCTGTGCATCATCCGACCATAACGCGGCCAGGTAAGGCGTAAAGTCGTAGCCAAGGATGGCATTGATTTGTTCCAGAATACCCTTCGTGCCAGGGAAGACATTTTCCTCTCTGCATCGTCCCAACATGCTGGGCTCATCGGTAAAAACGCCGATGATGGTCTCGCCAAAATAGGCCGAAAAGCGATCAAAGAGCCTGCGGTAGACAAGGTCGATAAAGCAGTCGACGGCCTCGGGGTTCAGCAAATCGCCTGCCGGGGGTTCATCTTCCTCCGGTCCTTCACCGATGTAATGCAGCCCTCTGATGACGCTGTCTGCTTTTCTGTCGATAATCGAGGCTTGGCGCCCATTACGACCGGTGACAACCGCCACCAGGTTCTCGCCCTCCTTCAGTTGGTAGGCCGTGCCACTGAGGTGGTCGACTTTGTCGAGGCAGCGGCACTGAAACTCGGGGTTCGTCGCGACGACCTGGCCGCAGGATGAGCCGGAGGGGTACATTCCCTCGTCGTAGAGCAAGACCTTCATGCCGCGGCGCTGCGCTTCCTTGAGCGCGATGGCATAGAAGCCCAGCAAGGGCTCTGACATCCATGCCAGGTTTCTAGGGAGCCCAACCCGGGGATGGATCACGAAACCCGAGACGCCATGGCGCTCAAAGTCATCGATCTGCCTGATGATTTCACGCTCGTTCAAAACATCGTTCCAGAACCAGAACGGAATCACGCTGTATTCGCTGGGCGGGTTGGTTAGTTCAGCAGGTAGGTTCATAAGCGCTTTGCTCTTGTTTTTGCACTCTATGTCCGGGAGATAGTGTTTTTATGGGCGAAGCAGCTGCGGACGCACTCCCAGCTGCCACAGTGAAGAATATCAGGAGCGATCCGGCATCGTCCTTTTTCATCACTGTCCCCTTTGAAAATAGTACTGAGTAACGAGGCCCGAGCAACAAGTTAAAAGCTTTGCGCTTTGTATGAGCCTATCGCTATCACAAGCCTCAACATAACCGGCCTTCGCCAATTCTGTCATTCCCGCGAAAGCGGGAATCCATACGCCATAATCACTTACAGGCTGCTGCTGTTTTCATTCCCATTGGTGAGCTTTTGCTCATAGACCACTCCTGAGCGATATGTTCTCAGTTGAGATATGACATCATTGTACTCGCTATCAACTCTGCTCTATAGAGCAGCCGGGTCTTACCGGAAGCCGTCTCTATCATCTGAGGACATGCAGTGAAATGGCCCGTTATAGGCAAGTTGGTGGTGATTGGAGTTCGCACTCACACAGTATTCTTTTCAAACATAAGGGTCAGCAGCCGCGGTGGCTTGCCCTGATCGTTCTCGTGCCACCATTCATTAAGTTCCAACAGCTTCAGACCACTCTCATTTGCTGCATCGATAAAGTCGGATATGTGATGGATAAATGCTTGAATCTCTGTTGTTTTGCCTGCCTGCTGAAAGTTGGCTCGTATCCCCTGGTACTGCTTGAACGGATGTAACTCGCTGATGAAAAACTTTCCCTTTTCCGCCAGAACACGAGTGACTTCACCAAAAACAAAGTGAAGGTCTTCGATATGCTCAAGCACCAGGTTGCAGACTACCAGGTCAACCGATTGATTTCCAATGGGCCATTCATTGGTCAAATCCGCGATTCCAAACGTGACATTATCTGCTTGAACGCGTGATTTGGCTTTCGTAAGCATGCTCTGGGAGAAGTCGAGAGCGTACGTGGTTTTAGCAATTTTGGACAGCAGGTTCGTGTTTTTGCCTGTTCCACAGCCGATTTCCAAAATGATGTCACAGCTCAGTTCTAAAAGAATGTTCTTGGTGACAACTTCATCCAAATCGCGAGTGAAGTTCTCGTCTGTGTCATAAGTTTTGGACCATTCATCGTATCTGCTTTGTATAGTCACTTGTTCCTTGATACCTCCTGACACTGCTTGATAGTCGGTGTGAGCGCCAGACGGACGTCAAGCTGGCTGTGTTTGACGCATTACTCATAACTATACTTTACTTTCAACGATCAGGAGGTGCATTTTCTTTTTCACGCAGAGAATACTTAAAGACACTGTATTCTTTCCAGTCTCTGCCGCAACTCAAAATACGCATTCGTGACCCTGGCGAGTATAATCGATTTGGGTGAAGTCTCCATCTACTGGTATACTATTTCCATCATTTGTTGGCTACTTTCAGATAATCTGAGTAGTCGTGGTGACAGTCGCAGCAATCAGGAATAACTAACAACTTAGCGAATCTTCGGGGCGGGGTGAAAGTCCCCACCGATGGTAAGGCATGTGTACGCCAAGCCCATGACCCGAGCCATACCACTCTGGTAGCAGTTGGCCTTATTGAGTGAGTGGGATGCATCACAAGCGTGAAAGCATTTGTGACGGTGGATCTGGTGAAAAGCCAGAGCCGACGGTAACAGTCCGGATGGGAGAAGATTCAACGTGCAATCGAACTGTCAATTGCATTTGCAGTGCTGTTGACAAACCTTCTGGCGGGCAGTTTTGGTTTGTCTTGATAGCATACTTATACACTTGACATTCGCTCAGGCGCCACTCAAAAAGCGCTTATTTCTACGTTGACTCCAGGTGCTCCGAAGAACTGCTCTCGGAGCATTTTTATGTCTGAACACATCCGTTGGATGCAGCATGCCATCAAACTAGCACAACTGGCAGAAGGCTGCACCAGCCCCAACCCGATGGTCGGGGCAGTGATTGTACGTGATGGCCAGGTTCTGGGTGAGGGCTATCACCACCGCGCCGGAATGCCCCACGCTGAGATCGAGGCCCTACGCGCTGCCAAGGGGCCAGTGCAGGGAGCGACACTCTATGTCACGCTCGAACCCTGTAACCACTACGGCCGTACCCCACCCTGCACTGACGCGATCATAGCATCGGGAATAGCACATGTTGTTTATGCGATTCCCGACCCGTACCCACCAGCCGGCGGCGGGGCACAGCGGCTGCGCGATGCAGGTCTGCAGGTCACCAACGGTATATGTGCCGACGAGGCCGCCGATCTCAACCGTTTCTTTCTACATCACTGCAACACGAAATTACCCTACGTTATTGCCAGGTACGCCTCTTCGCTGGATGGCAAGATCGCTACCCGTAATGGTGACAGCCAGTGGATTACCGGCGAAGCTTCTCGCCGGCGCAGCCACCAACTGCGCCATGCAGCTGATGCAATTCTGATAGGCGCAGGCACAGCTATTGTAGATAATCCCCGCCTGACAACACGTCTCCCCATGGATGATCCTCGGCACCCCTTGCGTATCGTGCTGGACAGCCGAGGCCGGGTCCCCCTGGAAAATCAGGTATTTTCGTCTGATTTAGCGGGGCGAACGCTGGTTGCCACCACAGATGCCATGCCCACTGATCATGAAAAAAAGCTTGCCTCTTGCGGAGTTGAAGTACTGCGCTTGCCACAAAACGGCTGGGGCCGGGTTGACATCACTGCGCTGCTTCACACACTTGGGCAGCGAGAAATACAGAGCCTCGTGGTCGAGGGCGGCAGTACCATATTGGGGTCGTTTTTTGACAGCGAGCTGGTAGACGAGGTCTGGGCTTTCATCGCGCCGGTTATCATCGGCGGGAAGGATGCGCCATCCCCTGTTGAAGGTATTGGGGTAACGGCGCTGGAACGAGCGTTGCGTCTGAAAGATGCATGCATTGAGCTGCTTGACGGCGATTGGCTGATCAGTGGAAAAGCCAGGTTAACTGCAAAGGAACAGCGATGTTTACCGGAATCATAGAAGAAGTCGGCACTGTACACCGGTTAAGCCACAGCGGCGCAGGTTATGAGCTTGCACTGGCCTGCAGAGCCGTTATTGAGGGTGCATGTCCGGGCGACAGCATCGCTGTTAATGGTGTTTGCCTGACCGTAACAAAGTTACAGGCTGAGGGATTCACTGTCGGGCTTTCACCGGAGACACGCCGCCGGACAAACTTGATCCATTTACAAAGCGGCAGCCCGGTCAACCTCGAGCGATCAATCACACCGGCAACGCGTCTGGGTGGGCATTTCGTGCAAGGGCATATCGACGGTCTAGGAATAATCACCGCTTTTCGGCGTGATGATGATGCACTCCGGGTGACTATACGCGCTTATCCCGAACTCATGCACTACATCGTGCCAAAGGGATACATCGCGCTGGATGGAGCGAGCCTGACGGTTGTTGATGTAGACAATGACTGGTTCACTGTGCAAATGGTTGCTTATACACAGCAGTGCATCACCTTGCCCCACAAGCGGCCCGGCGAGTCAATCAATATTGAGGTAGATGTGTTAGGCAAATATGTTGATAAGATGATGGACTTCCGTCAAGGACAATCCTCAAACATCACGTTTGAGTTTTTAGCGGAGAACGGCTATGAGTAAGAACAGCTCACATATTGAGGAAATGCTGGCGGATTATCGCGCAGGCAAATTTGTTGTCGTCGTGGATGACGATAATCGCGAGAACGAAGGCGATCTTGCCGTTGCCGCTGAGCATATCACGCCGGAAGCAGTAAACTTCATGGCAACCTGCGGGCGCGGCTTAATCTGCTTGGCTATGGCTGGCGAGATGCTGGATCGCCTGCAAATACCACTGATGGTGCCGCAGGTCCAGAACCGCAGCGGTTTCGGAACGAGCTTCACCATTTCCGTCGATGCGAAGGCGGGGATCACGACAGGCATCTCAGCCTATGATCGAGCCCATACTATTCACACGCTGATTGATCCGGCCGCTAACCCGGATGACATTGTTATGCCGGGACACATCTTTCCACTGCGGGCTCAGGATGGTGGTGTGTTAGTACGGCGCGGCCAGACAGAAGCCTGTGTTGATCTGGCGAAGCTGTCCGGGCTGGCACCAGCCGGGGTGATTTGTGAAATCATGGCTGAAGACGGCACGATGATGCGACTGAAGGGACTGAACGCTTTCGCCAAGCGGCACGCTATCAAAATCGTGACGGTAGAGGAAATCGCACAATACAGGCTGCGCCGGATCGGTCATGCTCCAGCGAAACAGCGTCCTATAATTGACCGTATAGCAAGAACTGCGACCAGCCGCCTGCCGACACAGCATGGAGAATTTCTGGCTACGGTTTACCGCGATGAGCAAGGTCAGGAACATATAGCACTGGCAAGAGGCGATCTCAAGGCAACCAAAGCACCGCTTGTACGCCTGCACTCTGAGTGTCTGACCGGGGATGTGTTCGGCTCGCTGCGCTGCGATTGCGGCGATCAGCTCCAGGCGGCGCTGGCCCGCATCACTGCCGAAGGCTGCGGATTGTTGTTGTACTTGCGCCAGGAAGGGCGAGGGATCGGTTTGGAAAACAAGATCCGGGCATATGAGCTGCAAGATCAAGGACTGGATACGGTTGAAGCCAATCACCAGTTGGGCTTTCCAACCGATGCCCGCAGCTACGGTGTAGCAGCCAGCATACTGGAGGATCTCGGGGTGACAGCAGTGCGCTTGCTCACCAACAATCCGGACAAAGTATCCGGACTAGAAGAGCGTGGCATTCATGTAGAAGAGCGTGTTCCGCATCAAGTCGCTGTTTGTTGTGAGAACAGAGCTTATCTGCAGACTAAGGCTTTGAAGATGGGGCATCAATTGAGTGTACCTACAGC
>JAFGMS010000276.1 GCA_016927375.1 Anaerolineae bacterium | reverse complement strand
TGATTGCTTCATGTCCTGCAATGATTGCTACCACTCCCTCAGCGTTTCCTACCACTTGTTAGGTGTTGCTTTGAAACTGGCACCCTCACGTCTCGCATTTCACGCCTCACTCTGCCAATCGTCAATCAACCAGTCGTCAATCATTCAATATCTTCTGCGCTGCGTAGAGGAAGCGTGATGGTGAATGTGCTGCCCTCGCCTGAGACGCTCTCGACAGCAACCGACCCTTCGTGAACCTCGGCGATGGTCTTGACCAGCACCAACCCCAGGCCGGTACCGCGCGGACGGTCCGGCTCGCCCTCACGCTGCGGGACACGGTAGAAAGCCTCGAAGAGCCGCTCGTGGAACTCCTCCGGGATGCCGATCCCGTTATCGATGACACGGGTGGTGATGCTTCCCTCGTCTTCCTGGAAAGCCTGGATGATCACTTCGCCGTTTTCAGGCGTGCACTTGATGGCATTGTTAATCAGGTTCATGATGGCCTGGCGGTAGAGCATTACATCCACCAGCAGCAGCGGGAGCTTGTCTTCTACCTCAATGCGCAGCTCGATGTTCTTGTCCTCGGCGGCTTTGCTCTGCCCCTGAACGAGCTCTTCGATCACATCCTTGACATCGGCCAATACAAGCTCCAGCTCGACGTCCTCGCCGAATTTCAGCCGGCTGAGGTACAACAGGCGCTCGGTCATCTCGGAGATATGCTCGATGCCGGTGCCGATTTTCTCCATGGCATCCTGCTGTTTCGGGTTAAGTTCGCCGGTCAGAGGCAGCATCGACAGGTAGCCGCGCATGTAGGTGAGCGGTGAGCGCAGGTCGTGCGAGACCATCCGCAGGAAAACGGTCTTGATGTTGTCGAGCTCTTTGAGCGCCGTGATGTCACGCAAGACCGCCACGCGTCCGGCGATGGCCCCATCGCTGCTGACAATGGTCGATGTATTGGCAAGTAGTATCTTGTTCCGGCCATCCGGGAACTCCAACGAGGCAACCGGTTCCTCCAGATTGGTCAACAGCGCCGCCAACGCAGGAACATCGATGACCTCTGTGGCTTTCCGCCCACGGGCCTGGTCACCACGGATGCCAAAGTAATCTTCGGCGGCCGGGTTGACCAGGATAATCTTGCCCTGTTTATCGGTGACGATCATCCCATCGGCGGTACTGGTGAGCACAGCTTCAAGCTTGCGTCGTCCTTCCTCAGCCTGGGCAAACAGACGGGCAGTCGATACAGCAATGGCGGCCTGGCTCGCCAGCGTCGAGAGGAAGGTCATCTCAGACTGCTCAAAGACATGCTCGTGATCGTAACCCAGCCACAAGATGCCATGAAAAGAGGTATCGCTTCGCAGCGGCAGTGCCACAATCGCCCTGATATAGGGCGGCAGCATGGTGATGTCCAGCGAGCCGCTGACCCGCCACACCTGGCTAATGACCACCGTCCCCTGCCGCTCGACCAGATCGACCATCTGAGCATCGAGGGGAGCCATGGCTGTAGCAGCCTCGCCAACGGTGTACACTTGAAGGGGTTTGCCTTCGTCCTCTCGCAGGACGATGCGTACGCCACGGGCCTGGGCAACTTCGAGGGCGCTGTTCAGAATAGTGGGCATCGCCCGGAACAGCTCCAGGTTGCCGGAAACGCCCCGGCTGACCCTGAGCAGGCGCTCCAGTTCATCCAGCCGGTTCTTGAGACGGATGCGCATGGCTTCAAAAGCGCGACCCAGTCGGCCTGCCTCATCCTCACCGGCTATCTCGATGGGGTGATCAAATTCCTCCTCGGCCATCAGATCGACGGCCTGGAGCAGCTCTTCGAGCGGCACGGTCATACGCCGGACGAGGGCTACCAACAGAACCGATAACAGTCCGGCGATCAGCAGCATCACCACAAGGGCCGGTACAACGATCTGCACGGCCAGGGCCAACGAAGCCTCGTTGGGAATCAACATGATCACCGACCATTCAGGCTGTCCGGTGACCTGCTGTATATAGACTAATCGGCGTGTGCCATCGGCTTCCAACTGCCGGAACGCGCGTCCGTCCACGCCGGAGAGCTCAATGGCATTATCGAGCGAAAGGATCTCGCCGCGGCGCCCGGAATGGGCCGGATAATACAGAATATATCCCTCGGTATTGGCGAGCAGGCCCTCGCTCGATGCGATAAACTCGCCTTGCAGCAAGTTGGCCACCGGAGCAAAGGCGGGGTTATCGGCCAACGCAGTGCGACCAACCAGCACGCCAAGTGGTTTATTCGCATCGGGATCATTCACAGGCATCATGAAGTTAATCGTTACGGTGTCCCTGTCGACGGATGTAGTTTCAACCGGCACACCATCCTTCAGCGTAAGCTGTAGCTTTTCCTCCTCTTCTAAGAGGAGAGTGCGCGTTGGCGAATCAACCGCAGGGTACGCGTCCACCAGTTGTAAATCAGCATCAAAGTAGAGCAGCTGCGCAAATACCAGGCCCGACTCCAGCGCCTCTTCAAGGCGGTCCTGGCGTGCCTGACGGTCATCGCCCCAAAAAGCTTCATTCTGAGCGATCTCACGCAGCAAACTGCGACCTGTCTGCAGGAAGACAGGGATGCTGTTACCGATATTAGATGCATCACGCGTCACCTGATCGAGAACCATGTGTGTTGCTACCCGGTAGGAGACGAACATCACCGTTCCTATCAAAGCACCGGCAGTCAGGACAGTTAGCGGTACCAGGATATAGAGCACACGCTGGCTAAGGTGTCTGGTCCAAGGGGCCGTCTGGAGCTGTTTGCCGTGAGCAGGGTGAAGATGCGGCCAGACAATGACGACAATCTCGATCAGCAGCCCTGCGAAGAGGGTCGCAATGCCGGTGGCAAACAGTGTGGGCAGCAGACTGGTCAGCGTGTGATCGAGGCTGGCCAGCGCAGGGGACGGATCGAGTAGAAAGATACCGGCCACTTGCAGCGGCCACCCGACCACGAATGCGGCCAGCAGCATGGCAGCGAGGGGGTGTCGCAGCCAGCCTTCGAACCTGCCCCGGTAGGTTTGGTTGATCAGCATGGCGGCTGCGAAGCCCAATATGGCGATCTCAAAGGGCTGGGAGAGCCGCGATGTACCGAACAAGGCCCAGGTCAATCCGGTGCTTAGGCCTACCAGCAGCGCCGGGCCTGCTCCGAGCCACACGGCTGCTACCAGTAAAGGGATCAGGCCAAACAAAGGAATAGACAGAGGCTTCAACCACTGAGCCGGTTGGTAGGACAGGATCAATGTCTGTGCCAGAAGCGGTGTGACGAGTATGGTCACTACCAGAAGACCCCATTGCAGCGGGACCAGCTTGCTGAAATCAGCATAGCATCGCCAGAACAGCGCAATGGTCGTGGCCACAAAGACCAACGTAGCCAAGTATCCCCGCGGGCCAAGGTTGATATTAAGATGAGGAATATATTGAAAGACAAACCACTCGAAGGTCATAGATCAGGGTCCGTTGTCACCCCAGAAAAGAGCGGTACACATGTCTGCTAGTATAGCATTGGGGCAAATCACCAGCAAAGCGCATGAGAGGCGTTGTCTGATTGACGATTGGGAAAGTGATGTGTGATACGTAATACGTGAACGGCAGTGTCAGGTAATGAGCGCTGAGCAACAAGCAATGAGTGGCAGGAAGCATTGAAGGCTGGGCAGGAAACGTTCAAGGAACAGCAGGAACTACTGAGGGACATGCAGTGGACGTCTAACCGGCCGGCCCTGCAGCGCAGGTGTGAGCTATGTGGGCTTCGTGGACGACATCTGTGCAACTTCCCATCATCCGCCCACCGACATACAATACGCAGGAGCGGGACGCAGATTATCGAAGACCTTGAAGGAGGGGCAGACCAGCAGAAAATATGAGCCAAGCCCGACTGAGCCGGAGACACGCAGTGAAGGCATTAGGCTATGGCGCCTTGCTTGCCCTCTCGGGCTGCCAACCCGAGATCATCATCCTGATGACGGCAACCCCTGATGCAACAAATACGCCCGCCAACACACCAGTGCCTACCCGTGCAGCGCGGGAACCTCGGCGCCAGCCGAGGCCCACGCAGACACCCCCTGCCTTCCCTGGGAGACCCGCGCAGATAAAGGGGCTGCATGTGCCCTACACCTTTCTTGAGAACCCCATCGATTTCTCAGCTTTCGAGTCGGTTATGCTTGGCACAGGAGCCAACTGCGCGGTAGTCGACATCAAGGTCGAAGGCGGTAAGATCGCCATCCCTTTCGAGCATCCGCTCAAGCCGAGCTACACCAATAATTCAGGATTTGACTACGAACAAGTGAATGTACTGGTAGACTGGCTGCTGGACAATCAATATTATCCGGTGGCGCGGCAGGTGGTCATGACCGATACCCCCCTCGCTACAGCGCACCGGAGGCTGGCCTACACCTTTTACTCCGGAGATCCATATGTAGATGTGAGTGGGGAGCTGTGGGTCGACCCGGAGCAGCCGGAAGTGGGCGATTACAACGCCGCGATTGCCGTCGCGGCGGCCAAGATGGGCTTTCCTGAAGTGCAGCTTGATTATATCCGCTACCCGGAAGCAACCTATGATATACCCATCGAACGGCGGGTTGACGCCATTGCGGCTACTCTGACAACCATCCGTTCAGCGCTGAGAAAGCGGGCGCTGCTGACCATCGATGTGCTGGATGACAGCTCCAGGGACTACCCCGATAGCATCGCTGACGGTGGTTATGGCCAGCACATCGCGACCCTTGCCCAGACGGTCGACGGGGTTTGCCCGATGTTGTACCCGGACCGATTGCGTCGAAATGTCAATGTGGACTACTACCAGTTCGTACATGATGGCACAACACGAGCTGCTGAGAAAGTGGCAACCAGCGGCGCGACGACCTTTGTCAATCCCTGGATACAGGCCTACTATGCGGCAGGTCTGTCCCGCATACAGGAGCAGGCTGACGGCGCATTTGAAGCAGGCGCAGCCGGCGTTTTTGCGTGGAACAGCACGCTGAACTATCCGGATGGGATGTACGGTTCGACGTCTCAAGAGTAGCTGCTCGGCCATCAGCGAACAGCATTCAGCAGACAGAAAAAAACACAAACGTCCTTGGGAACAACGACCATGCTGCGTGATGCTGCTATGTTGGCGGACATAGACAGGTGCTTCTGGCAGCAAGCCGCACCCTATCACTGCCGGTAATGATGATAATCGGCACTTTGGGATGACAGCAACTCCCTGAACAGGCAAAATCTACGGCTGTACGAAGCGCACCTCAAAGAGCCGGGGCCAGTATTTTCCAGTAAACAGAAATGTTTGGCTAGCAGGATCGTAGGCAATCCCATTCAGGACTCCTTCCGGGCCTGCTGTGGTCAGATCATCTGATGAGAGCAAACCGGCAGCGTCGATGACACCCGTCACACGCCCGGTGTACTTGTCAATGCGCACAATCTGGTCAGTCTTCCAGACGTTGGCGAGAATGACATCATCAACACACTCCAGCTCATTAATCAGAGCAAGTGGCTCGTCTGCCTGCGTGACGCTAAGCGTTCCGAGCACGCCGAAGCTGTCCGGAGCACGTCGTGTCAAAGTGCTCGTTCCGTCGCTCATATAAAAGACGTTCCCATCAAAACACAGCCCCCACCCTTCGCCTTCATATTGCCATTCCTCCAACAGAGTGAAGCTGTCCAAATCGTAGACGAAAGCTGTACCTTCCTTCCATGTCAGTTGGATGAGCTTTTCGTCCATGAATGCCAGTCCCTCGCCGAAGTATTCTGGTAGCATGTCAACACTTCGCAGCACTTCGCCAGTCATCGGATCAATCTCTCGCAAAGTCGAAGCACCATAGAGTCCGGTGCTTTCGTACAATAAGCCGTTGTGCAGCAGCAGCCCCTGGGTAAACGCCGCCGGATCGTGAGCCCGCACTGAGATCACCTCTACCTGAAGTTGGGCAGAGATCAAATCGAGAGTGGGCTGGGTTGTCGGCGTCGGCGATGCAGTTGCCGCCGGAAGGGGAGATGGGAACGGACTTGCGGTAAGTGTGGATATCGGGCCACAACCGATAATGACCTGCATAATGCTCAAGGCGCAGATAATCGCCGGCCTTCGCATGAACCTCATACTCCTTATTCCGTGAAGACAAACAAATTTCATAGTCTCCGTAACCTTATCTCTATTTCATGACATCGCCGGCAGGCAGCGTAAAAAAGAAGGTACTGCCTTGCCCTACAGCACTCTCGACGCCAACCTTGCCGTCCAGTTTCTCAACAATGCGCTGCACGATTGAAAGCCCCAGACCATGCCCTTCAGCTTTAGCCTCATCCAGACGGGTGAACTGGGTAAAGAGCCTGGACTGATCTTCTTGGCTGATTCCGCTCCCGTTGTCTTTGATCCAGAAGCGAACATACCCGTCAGGTTGTTCAGTGGCCCCCAGCTCAATCCGGGGAGGGATACCGCCATACTTAATGGCATTGCTGATGTAATTGACCCACACCTCCTCGATCCAGGGACTGTAACCAAGTACGTCAGGCCACCGATCAGGTACGGAGATTTGGGCCTGTGATACGGTAATGTCATTGGAGAGACGGCTCAGAACTTCACTGACGATGGCCGCCATATCCGGATGCTCCGTGACGACTTCTTTCTCCTCACGCACACGGGCAATCAGAAGCAGCGCGTCGATGATGTCGATCATCTTGCTACTGTTACGCGCGATGACTTTGTGATATCCCTGTACC
>JAFGMS010000028.1 GCA_016927375.1 Anaerolineae bacterium | reverse complement strand
GGTAAAGTGCAGATTTTAATCTGCGAGTGTTATCACCCCAATAGATCCTGGCATCTTGAGCATGTCGTCGGATTAAAATCCGGCAAGCACGGGTGACAAGTGATGCTTTGCATCACCCATATCCGTCACCAGCACTGAGTGTAATGCAGCAGTTCCCGCTTTGGAGATTTGCAGCAGGGATTGCTGACAAAAACCCTGTGTCTTGCTCTGTGTTCTCTGCGCACTCTGCGGTGAAACAGTTTTTTCTGGGCGCATTCTTGAAACACCAGTTCAAACCGGGAATTGCTGAGTGTAATGTGATATTGTCAAGGGACGATGCTGCTTATGTAGTGGTTACACTACGGTTCGATTTTAACCACCCATCCCTTGTGGTAAAATCGTGAGACGATCCCAAACAGATCGTCTCATGCATTTGTAATTGGTTCAGTGGTTTCTGCCAATCGTCAATCATCAATCACTCAATATAACGACCGGAGTACCCCTTGAAAGACCTCATCGGACGTCTCACCAACAACCTTGGACTACATCGCAATCAGGTTGAGCGCACTGTCGGCCTCTTTGATGAGGGCGATACCGTTCCCTTCATCGCTCGCTATCGTAAAGAGGTCACCGGCGGCCTGACCGACGAGCAGCTGGCCGACTTCCGTGAGAAGCTGGAAGCACTGCGTCGTTTAGAGGACAGGCAGCGCACCGTTCTCAAGACCATCGAAGAGCAGGGTAAGCTGACCCCCGAACTGGCCGAGGCCATTGAGGAGGCACAGAACCTTCAGGAAGTCGAAGACCTCTACCTTCCCTATAAGCCCAAGCGCCGCACCAGGGCATCGATTGCCCGGGAGGCCGGTCTGGAGCCGATGGCTGTCTGGATCCTTGAGCAGGCTGTCTTTGATATCCCGCGCGAGGGGGCTGCTGAACCCTACCTTTCTGAACAGTTCCCCACACCTGAGGATGCCTGGCAGGGGGCACGTGACATCGTGGCCGAAGTCGTCTCCGACGATGCGCGGGGACGTGACATCGCCCGCAAGATGACCTGGGACGGCGGTACGCTCAAGTCGGTGCTGGCTGATGCCGAGAAAGACCCTCGGCAGACCTACCATGTCTATTATGAATTTGAGGCCCGCTTGCGGCAGCTCAAGCCTCACCAGGTTCTGGCCATGACACGCGGTGAGGCAGAGGATGCTCTCCGGGTTGGTGTTGTGGTTGATGATAATGAGATCATCGTTGCGCTGGCCGGCTTGTATCCGCCCAACAAGCTTTCTCCCCTGGCGCATGACCTCTATGCGGCCGTCGTCGATGCCTACGACCGGCTGATCGGCCCTGCCATCGAGAGGGAAGTGCGCCGCGACCTCAAGGAGTGGGCCGACCAACATGCTATCAACGTCTTTGCCACCAATCTGCGCAACCTGCTCCTCACCCCGCCGATCAAGAACCAGACCATCCTGGGCATCGACCCGGGCTACCGTACCGGCTGCAAGTTGGCGATAGTTGATCCAACCGGCAAGGTGCTGGTGACCGGCACCATCTACCCGCATGAGCCGCAGCACCGGTGGACGGAGGCACTGGAGACGCTCGATAAGCTGGTCGAGAAGTTCGGCGTGACTTTGATCGCCATTGGCAACGGTACAGCCAGCCGCGAGACGGAGGAGCTGGCTGCTGAGTTGATCTCGGCCAATGGCGCTGAGGGGCATCTGCGCTACCTGATTGCCAGTGAGGCAGGGGCATCGGTTTACTCGGCCAGCCCGCTGGCCCGCGCCGAGCTGCCCGACCTGGATGTGAGCCTGCGCGGCGCCGTCAGCATCGCGCGCCGCGCGCAGGACCCCCTGGCAGAGTTGGTCAAGATCGATCCGAAGAGCATCGGTGTGGGGATGTACCAGCACGATGTCGATCAAAGCGCCCTGGCCGAATCGCTGGCCTGGGTGACGGAAAGTGTGGTCAATGCCGTGGGGGTCGACGCCAATACGGCGTCCCCGGCCTTACTCAGCTATGTGGCAGGGGTCGGCCCCAAGCTGGCCGGCAAGATCGTTGCCCATCGCGATAAAAACGGTCCCTTCAAGCAGCGCGAATCGATCAAGAAGGTATCCGGCATGGGCGCCAAGACTTTTCAGCAGGCAGCCGGCTTCCTGCGCATTCCCAGCAGCGAGCATCTGCTCGACCGTACCGGTGTGCACCCGGAGAGTTATGATGCAGTGGCCGGCCTCCTCGATCTGCTGGCGCTGTCGCTTGATGATCCGCAGTTGGCTGCCCGACTTGGGGAGGCGCAGGCCGCGCATAACGTCGAGGAGCTGGCGGCCATGTTGGGCATCGGCGCGCCGACGCTGGGTGACATCTTTGCCGATTTGCAGCGGCCAGGCCGCGACCCGCGCGACGAGGCGCCGCCGCCTATCCTGCGCGAAGATGTGCTCAAGATGGAGGATCTGCGCCCCGGCATGAGGCTCAATGGTACCGTCCGCAATGTCGTCGACTTCGGTGCTTTTGTCGATATTGGTGTCAAGCAAGACGGCCTGGTTCACATTTCCCAGATGGCCAACCGTCGCATCGAATCGCCCTACGATGTTGTCGGAGTAGGGGATATCGTCGAGGTCACGGTGCTTGATGTAGATGTAGAGCGCGGCCGGATTGGGCTGAGTATGAAGGCATAACCCGTGAAAATATGGAGAGTTGAGGGTTGGAGATCAGGCGGCAGGGAAGGGTGTCGTGAACTTTTCTTGAGAGGTTTGCGATTCTCTGCCTGGAGGGTTTCAAAGTCCATAGCAATTCGCCGTACAGGTTGGGCCGCGCGCTCTTGATGGTAAGGCTTAAAATGTCAATACAATTCAGAAGCTATACGAATGAAGCTGGTTTTACCGATGATTTCCATGCGGTAAGAGAATTCCTGGTTCGAATCAATGCGAAGAATCCTATTCAATATGATTTTGAATGGGGACGCTGGGAATGGGCATTCTCTTCGTCTTCATCGTATCACGATACTAAGCACTTGCACAGAATTGGTATTTGGGAGCATAGCGGCGAGATTGTAGCTGTGGCTACCTATGAACAAGGGCTGGGAACCGCTTATTTTTGTATTGATGCGCACTATACTTCTCTGAAGGCCGAAATGTTGCAGTATGCCAAAGGCAATCTGTGTGAGGAAGACGGCAAGATCAGGATTTTGATCAATAATGCGGATCAAGAGTTTCAAAAGATCGCCGCGCAACAGGGTTTCAAGCCAACGCAAGATATTGAAGGTAATGCAGTCTACGATATTGCAGTGAACAGCCCAGAGTATGTTGTACTGCCAGGCTATTCCATTCACAGTTTGGCGGAAGGGTATGATCTGCTGCAATTTCATCGGGTGTTGTGGAAAGGCTTTGACCATGAAGGCGAAGCACCTACGACCGCAGATGCGCTAGAGGATCGGCGGAGGAATCTTTCTGGTCCCCATCTGAATCTGGCGCTATGCGTAGTGGCTGAGGCTGCCAATGGGGATTATGTGTCCTATTGTGGGATGTGGTATGACCCAGGCACGGAATATGCCTTGGTAGAACCGGTAGCCACGGTGCCGCAACATCGCAAACGGGGATTAGGCAAAGCGGTCGTATTGGAAGCGATTAAGCGTTGTGGAGACTTAGGGGCTAGGCAAGCGTATGTGGGCTCATCGCAGCAGTTTTATTACCAGCTAGGGTTTCATCCACTCCCGGCGAGTACTTTTTGGGAGATTCGCTGAATAACTTGGTGGGCCAAGGTTGGTGCTCGTGGTGCCTCCGAAGAGGCTCATGCTCTAAAGCTCACCGTAGGGGATGAAAACAGCAGCGGCGAGCGATTGTGGCGTATGGATTCCCGCTTTCGCGGGAATGACAGGAGGGGTGAAAGTGTGCTCGGTTGAATCTTATGAGGGCAAGAGACACATATAGAGCTTTAACTCATCACTCGTAACTCATCACTACAAGGAAGGTAGTCCATGCATAACAACCGTAACTGGTGGTATTCGCTCAGCGAGGCGACGCGCCTGCGTCTATTGATTATCCCGATCTTGCTGATTTGCACAGTGCTCCCAACCCTCTGGTCATTGGCCCGCGACCCCGACTGGCCTGGCCTGGCGCTCAACTTCGGCACCGATATGGGGGGCACGCTGGTCACCTTCATCCTGATCGACCTCCTGCTGGGCAGCCGCGAGAAGCGCGAAGCAGAGGAAAGGGAGAAGGCCCGGCTGATCGGCCAGATGCACAGCCGTGATAACGGGCTGACCCTGGCGGCCGTCGAGGAGCTGCGCGCGCACGGTTGGCTGGTAGATGGGACACTGCGGGGAGCCAACCTGGTCAACGCCAATCTGCAGGGAGGCTATTTGCGCTATGCTAATCTGCGAGAGGTAAATCTACATCGTGCGAACTGTCGTAAGACACGTCTTGGCCATACCGATCTGCGCGGGGCCGATCTTGAAGATGCTGATTTCCAGGGGGCCGACCTGGACGAAGTGAAGCTTCAGGGGGCACAGGTGCTGCTGTCCCAGCTTACACAGGCCAACCGGCTGCGGAATGCGGTGATGCCGGAGGGCGAGCGCTATGATGGCCGCTTTAACCTGCCCGGCGACCTCAAAGATGCGGAGGCAGCCGGTATCTCCGCCAACGATCCCGCCGCTATGGCCGAGTTCTATGGTGTTTCACTGGAGGAATATACAGCTGGGCAATCCTGGGCACGGGAGCACCTGGCTGTTATTCGTGGAGAAAGCGCCTGAGCGGATGATAAAACGTAACTGCTCAGCTGTCAGCGATTGGCTTTTAGCTGTTAGCTTTTGACGTATCTTCTCAGTAATTTGGGGGATGTTCGCCAAACCCGCCTGGAGGTTAGCAGGCTGGCACCTCAGAGAGAGTGACGACACTTAAACCTCCGGGAGGGTGATGCTCGGGCTCCCCTCTTTTTTGAGAAGATACCTTTTGACTGTGAACTGTGAACTAAAACTCAGCACCCAAGCGATTTGCTGTTTAATCGCCCAGCACTCAAGCGATTTGCTGTTTAATCGCCCAGCACTCAAGCGATTTGCTGTTTAATCGCCC
>JAFGMS010000275.1 GCA_016927375.1 Anaerolineae bacterium | reverse complement strand
CGCATTCCACGAGAACCTGAAGGCGGAAATTGTCGAAGTTGCGGAAGCCAAAAGCGCGGTTGATAATGCCACGGATAGCCCGGTTGGAGCCTTCGACAAATCCCTGGGACACACGGTCAATGAAATAGTTGAGGAATTCGGCCCACCAACGCTGCAAAGTCTCGACAAAATCGACCAAACAGCGGATACCAGTGGCGCGAGCTTTATAGCACCATACTCGCAAGAAGGGCTCGGCACGCTGACGGTTGGGTATCTTGTCGCAAATGGCGCGGAACTCCTCCTTGAGGAGATAGACGGTACGCAATGCGGTGGACTTTGCCTCGTATGTCATTGGCCCGCATCAGACGCGCCACCCGATTCTTTCCGCAAAGGATAACCCTGCCGCTTCAAGACAGCGTGCACACGCGGACTACCGTAGGTCTGCCGGCTCGATTGATGCGCCTTGCGGATCTCTGCTGGCAGAGCAACATTGGCTGCGCTACGGCGGCTAGGCCGACGCCTGCGCCAGGCATAGTAACCATTTCGGGATACACCCAGCATCTGACACATTTGCTTGACCTGAAACATCCCCTCATGTGTTTTCATAAACTGGTACTTCTGCCCCCTTCCCGTGAGAAGATGGCTATGGCTTTTTTAAGATATCCCGTTCCTGGCTCACTATCGCCAGCTCC
Organism: Anaerolineae bacterium; assembly: GCA_016927375.1. Lineage (GTDB taxonomy): Bacteria > Chloroflexota > Anaerolineae > Aggregatilineales > UBA3940 > JAFGMS01. Next base: position 3,118 of record JAFGMS010000275.1, on the reverse strand, counting down.
CGCCTCACCCGTCGCAGCTCCGCTTGGGCTGCCTCCAGATCGCTCGGCTCCAGGCTCTGCCTCTCTTTATCTACCCGGTATCGCTGTCGCCATTTCAGCAACATCCCGGCTGTGATCCCCAGCTCCCGTTCACGCTCTGACGTACTCTTCCCACTGCTTTCCAGTAGATTGAGTGCTTCTATCTTGAACTCCTTTGTGTATGTCCTATATTTCCTTGTTTCCATTCTGGCCTCCCTTTTTCAGTGTACTCCTTTCTTAGACATTTTCGGTGTCCACTTTTTCGGGGGAAGCCCAGTATTGCGAAAATGCTTATAATAGCCTCACGTTAGGGTAAATAAGGGGTATGGCTGTATGAGTGCCGTACCCCTCATACTATGGGGGGAGACGATGCGAGCATTGGTGTTCGACCAGAAATTGAGCCTTGAAGATGCCTATCCGGAGCCGGTCGCCGGGCCGGGGGAAGCGTTGGTGCGTGTCTTGAAGGCAGGCATTTGTAATACCGATCTGGAGATCGTCCAGGGGTACATGAACTTCAAGGGTATTCTTGGCCACGAGTTTGTCGGGGTGGTGCAGGGAGGCGAGTGGGACGGTAAGCGGGTATCCGGGGAGATCAATCTGGCCTGCGGGACGTGCGAGACATGTCTTAGGGGCATGCCTACTCACTGCCCCAACCGTAAAGTGCTGGGTATCGCCGGTCACAATGGCGCCTTCGCTGATTACCTGACGCTGCCTATTGCCAATCTACGCGCTTTACCCGACGAGATCAGCGACGAGCAGGCCATATTCATCGAGCCGCTGGCAGCGGCATTTCAGATCCTGCACGCCACGCATATCAGCCCGCATCACCGCGTCATTGTACTGGGCGCCGGCAAGCTTGGGCTGCTTGCCGCACAGGTCATCGCCCTGAACGGCTGCCATCTGACGGTGAGCACTCACCACCCGCACCGACGCGAGCTGCTCTCCGGGTGGGGGATTCACGCAGCCACAGTCGATGAGCTTGAGCCAAACAGCGCCGATGTGGTCGTCGACTGTACCGGCGCGGAAAAGGGTTTTGCCGATGCCCTCACCCTGGTGAAGCCGCGCGGCGTCATCCATCTGAAGAGCACTTACCACGGTCCGGCTTCCGCCAACCTGACCCGTGTGGCGGTCGATGAGATCAGCGTAGTTGGCTCCCGTTGTGGTCCCTTCGATGCCGCCATTCGCCTGCTGCAGCGCTATATGATCGAAGTCAACGCGCTCGTCGATGCCCGCTACAGCCTGGACGATGGTCTGGATGCTATGGCCAAGGCCGGGCAAAAAGGTGTCCTCAAGGTTATCATTGAAGTGGATTAGGCAACCAAGAGCCGTTCCCAGGTAGCCATCGCCCGGTTAGCAGTGTGCATCGGGCAAAACCAAGCCTTGGATCGGAGCAAAGCAAGGCTTGGTTTAGATCAAACTAAGGCTTGCTTTTGCCCAAATCAGCACTATGAATGAACACAACAACCTGCGAGTCTGGCGATGCCCAATGCATGTCCCTTCCCCTTGGTATGCATGGTGTCATGGCGCCTCCCATACAATCGCTGCACCCCCGACCCGGACGGCTGCACGATTGCTTTCTTAGTCGTCAACCGTCAATCCAAACGACTTTCAATTGTCAACTATTAGTGCCGTGTCACGGCCGGGTCGAATTGAAGCGGCAGCACGATGGTAAAAGTAGTGCCGACGTCCAGCTCGCTCTCAACGGTGATTGTTCCACCGTGCCCCTCGACAATACGCCTGGTGATCGCCAGGCCGAGCCCTGTTCCGGTCGTATACCCTTCGGTATCCGCAACGCGGTAGAACTTCTTGAACATGTGCGGCAGGTTTTCTGCCGCGATGCCCACGCCGGTATCCCGGATGGTGATGACAATGTCCGTCCCGTACTCTGCGGCAGTCACAAAGACACTTCCATTTTCACGATTGTACTTGATGGCATTGGTCAGCAGGTTGAGTATAACCTGCATGAGCTTTTCGCCATCGCCAGTGAGATCCGGCAGTGGGTCTGGAGAGAGCTTCAGCTCCAGGCTGATACCGTGTTCGGCAGCCTGGGGCGATACGGTATCGATGGCGCTTTGTAATATCTCGCCCAGGTTGATAGGGTCGCGCACCAGGCGGCTGCGGCCGGACTCCAGACGGGCCAGATCGAGGAAATCGGTCGTCATGCGCGTCAGCCGCTTGGTCTCCTGGGCGATTGTGTTGACCATCTGCGTATGTTTCTCAGGAACGAGGTCGGCGCGCTGGAGGATGTGAGTGGTTGCATTGATGGCTGCAAGCGGGGTGCGCAGCTCATGGACCATTTCAGAAATGAAGTCGCTTTGCTGGAACAGCCTGGCATTCTCGATAGTGAGTGCAGCCTGAGCAGCCAGCGTGGTTAGCGTGCTGATGTCCTCATCCGTGAACGGGTGATCGTCCTTTTTGTTTACAGCTTCCAAGCAGCCGATCACTTTGTTGTGGGCACGCATGGGTACAGCTAGAAGGCTGCGGGTCTGGTACGCGCTTTCCTCATCGACCTTGCTAAAGTGTATGGGCTCTGAGGCTACATCAGCGATGACCAGCGGCTCGCCATGGGTCACGACCCAGCCGGCAATGCTGTTCTCAAGGGGCACATCAATGGATGCCAGGGAGACGCCCATGGGATCGACGGCGGCTTCGAACCTCAGTGTACCGGTCGGTTTGTCCAAAAGCAAGATGGACGATGCCTCTGAGTCGGTCAGCTCAACAGCGGCAACGACGATCTGCTCAAGCAGGATACTGATATCCAGGGTTGAGATAAGCGAGCGGCTGAGCTCCATCAGCCGCTCGTAGCGGGCCAGTATCCTGACGTATCGCCGCAAGATGGTGTCGGGCTTTTCTATCTGTTCAGCTTGTCGCATGGCTACCTACCTTCCGAGCGATCTGCGCAAAAGCGTTTCATGTTTTTAATTGGTTAATGGCCATCAGCTATTAGCCATACGCTATAGCCTGTGTCCAGTTTAGCCCCATATTGCCGAGCAAACAAGATTAGCGACAGGATCAAGCTATTGTGTGATTGACGACCGAAGGTCGTTTGGATTGAATGATTGACGATTGAAAAACAGATTGTTGCAACGACCAGGCAATT
>JAFGMS010000027.1 GCA_016927375.1 Anaerolineae bacterium | reverse complement strand
GCGAACTACGTGTCATTCCCGCTTTCGCGGGAATGACACGTAGCCGTAGCGAAAAGGATGACATTGGGCTTAAGTTGACACCTATGAACGTACAATACGAGATAGTTCATTGAACTAGTACTTTGCGGCGGAAATCTGTATCCGGTCGAGAAGTGCAGCGCAAAGGACTTTATACAGTTGGGAAGATTGCCTTAATCTGGCGATGAACTTATGCCCAACTGTACTAGATTAAGATGAGGTCAGGAATCTACCAGACTTGTCAAGCAGCTTTCTGCGTTCTTATTTATAATAGAGATGTGCAAGCCTTTATATGAGGACATCATCATGACAGAAATATTTACTGCTTTCGGACTTTCGGCCAGTGCAGGGCTAAATGCTTACCTGCCGCTGCTGATCGTGGCCGTCTGTGCCAAACTCAACGTTTTCAAGCTGCAAGAGCCCTTCGATGTAATGACCAACTGGTGGGTGATTGGTGTATTGGTTGTCTTGCTAATCGTGGAGATGTTCGTCGATAAGGTGCCCGCGGCAGACACAGTCAACGATGTCATCAGCACTGTCATCCGGCCTGCGGCAGGAGCGATTCTCTTCGCAGCCAGCGCCAACATCGTCACCAATATCAGCCCGGTGCTTTCTGTTATCCTGGGTTTGTTGGTCGCGGGCGGTGTCCATGCCGTCAAGGCCACGGCACGCCCCGTCGTGACAGCCTCGACGGCAGGCATAGGCAATCCGGTGGTGAGCGCAGTCGAGGACATTGTCTCGGGTATCACATCACTGGTGGCGATTCTGCTGCCCTGGCTGGTTCTTCTCATCGCCACCGGCGGCATCGTGCTGGTTTTGTGGTGGCGTCTGCGCCGGTTGGAGCGTCAGGGAGCGCCGTGACCGAGCCCGCTCACAAGCAGATCATCAACATCTATGAAACCAGGGGCGAATGTGGCTTCCTCTCCAACTTCGCCCCCTACCCAATTGTTCTCAAAGACAAAAAATGGCCGACTTCTGAACATTACTTCCAGGCCCAAAAGTTTGCCGGCACCAAGCATGAGGAAGCCATCCGTCTGGCCTCCTCACCGATGGTGGCTGCCCGGATGGGGCGCTCACGGTCGCGCCCGCTACGGCCTGATTGGGAAAAGGTGAAAGACAGCGTCATGTATGATGCCGTGTATGCAAAGTACACCCAACATGAAGAGCTGCAAGCTATGTTGTTGGACACTGGCGAAGCGCAATTGGTCGAGCACACGAAGCGTGACCGTTATTGGGGGGATGGTGGCAACGGCAGTGGGAAGAACCGCCTGGGAAAGATATTGATGAAGGTCCGTGCAAAATTGAGATCGGGGTAGCATCCGACCTGCTCTTGTTCATGTGCCTTCACACACAAATGACAGAGCCTCCGCTAGCACATCCTCGAAGTCCGGCGGGAAGACATGCCCCACCTTCTACTTTCTTGTTGAACTGCTGCCTGTTCCGGACAGCACTCTCTCTTTTAGAACCTCAATATCCATGATCGAACCGCTGTTGGCATCCAGATGCTCTATTTGCAGGCGGAGCCGATCATCGGTGCGGGTGTTCGGGGCACGGTTATCGCCAGGATAGAAATATTCGAGCAGGCCGCCCAGGTGATCGGTGATGCGTTGGATAAATCCTTCTACTCTATCAGAGGGGAGGACAATGAGAAAAGTATGTTGATCCAGATGTCCGCAGAGAGCGTCTAGCCCACCAACCTCCCTGACTGCTGAGGCAACGGTCAGGCTGGTAACACGCAGAACATCATCGCTGGCAACGAACCCATACAGCTCACGGAAGGCATCGAGCCCGAGCAAGGTAACGGTCAGCACCCCACAATCGGCATACTCACCTGCGACAATGCCCGCTAAGACTTTATCTATCCGGCCCCCTTCAGGCAGTCCGGTAACAGGGTTTTTCGTGATGGCGCTTGCAGCACGATTTAGTGTATTACGCACCCGCAGACGCAGCTCTTGCACATCGAAGGGCTTGGTGATGTAATCGATGACACCCAATTGCAGGCCATACAGCTTTTCAGGGTGCTCACGTACCTCGGTTAAAAAGATGACGGGGATATGGCGGGTCTTGTGGCTGGCGTGAAGCTGGTTGCACACCTCAAAACCATCCACATCCGGGAGGTTGATATCCAACAGGATCAGATCGGGTGGCTGGGTGTAGGCCAGGGTGAGTGCTTCTCTCCCTAGAGATGTCGTACGGACAGCGTATCCCTGGATGTTAAAGTAGGCATTTAACATTTCGGACAGATTGACATCATCCTCAACGATTAAGATAGTCTGTTGGTGTTCTGTTGCCATTGCATGCCTCACCTCGCTGCCAGATACGAAAAGCGGGCCAGAAACGCCTTGCGGCGTCCGCCCGCCTGGTAGGAAATAAGAACAACGAAACTTTTGCAGAAGACCCGTCGACTTCTCTCTGGTAGCCAACAATACCATCAGCCATGGCAGTATCAGCCGGTTTGCTAACAGATCAGACCAATTTCTCCAGATCAGAGACGGCACGTCCCATATCCAGGAAAACCAAGCCGAGCTTAGCATCTTCGCGTGCCAGTACGGTCAGAACGGCCTCCTCGCCAACGGCCATCAGAATAACGTATCCCTTCTGACCTTTGATGTATACTTGTTCAAGAGAGCCACGTCCCAACTCGCTGGCGATGCGCTCGCCCAGGGACAACATAGCAGCCGACATTGCGGCTACACGATCTTCCTCGACATCGGCAGGCAGCGAGGATGCCATGCTTAGGCCATCTACGCTGACTACCGCTGCTGCCTCCACAGCTGGTGAGCTGACCTGCAAATCACGCAGCCGCTCAATCATTTGTTCAGTGCGAGACTTGGTCAACGCTAACTCCTAATTGTGTGCAACTAAAGCAATGGTTAATAGGTGCCAAGGTGCTGCTTGTTTCAAGCCCGGAGAGCAGGGCTGCTGAGAGAAAAGATTTCATTTCTACTCAACAGGCACTTTCTCGATCTTGATCACGCAGTTTTCGTCGCCTTTGGCCTTGCACTCCGTTTCGAGGATACGAAATTTTTTGCCTTCTGTGACCCATGCAAAGGCGGCTTGCAAAACACCAATCGCCAGGTGGCAGCAAGGTTCGTCTGTCTTACGCCCCCAACACACAGGACAACGTGTAATCGTCCATATCCAGTGTTTGTCGTCCTCGCTAACTTCAACGACCTGGTCGCTCACTGAGTTGAAGAACCTGCAAAAGAACTCCAGGCCTAGCTTGACCTTGGCTTCCAGTGTACCAACTTTCATGGCAACCTGGGCTGCTGCTGCCACGCTCTTGAACTGGGACAAACCACCCTTGAATGACTGCTCGCCCGCTCGAGTAGCAAACACGCGAGCCCCACGATTACCATACATTTCCCAGATGCCTGCCTGCAGCTTGCCGACCTGCTCGAAGGAAAATTCCTTCTTCATATTGTCAGGCGGATAGTTGCCAATCAGCTCCTTCATGCCTGACAGATTCAGCAAGGCAGCGACACCCTGAGCCCCCATAACCTCCTCAGCAGAGGTCAATATCACACGTGCCCACTTGTTGGGGTAATAGTAGATTTTACCTTCTTCCTCTTGGGCTTCTGCCTTTTTGGGAGCAGCGGGTTTAGCCTCTGCTTTCTGAGACTCTCCAGCCTTAACCTCCGGCTTTTGGGGCACTCCAGCCTTAACCTCCGGCTTTTGAGGCGCTCCAGCCTGAGCTTCCGGCTTTTGAGGTGCTCCAGCCTTAACTTCTTCTTGCTTGGCTACTTCCGGCTTCTTCTCGGTTTCTTTAGCCTTGTCCTCTAACATACATTCCCCCGGTTGTCAAGGTAAAACAGACGGGACAGGAATAAATTGATTTCACAGGACGGTGCCAACTGTCCTATCGTAATCCATTTTGTAGCATACACCGAACTGGTTCATGAGGCAAATGCCTCAACTACCTGCTTAGTCATCTGAAGGATAATGTGTTTTGTGGGTAGATGCAAATCACTACACGGAATTTTATAGCGTCCTATTCGCTTTGCCCCGATGTTCAGCCAACTATTGAAATATGTCTGTAATGTCAATACCTTGGCCAGCTTGCGACGACCAAATCGAAAACAGTGACAATATCTGTCAGCGAAAGTAAGACGTGAGGCGTGAAAACAACGAGAAACTCGGGGTAATAAAGCTGAGATCCGGCTTTTGCCGATCCAATTTTAATTGGTCTGTTCTTCTCAATTGCCACATTTCAAATCTCGCTTTTCCCCTCAAGCCTTCATTATAGTAGCACGCGAGAACAGCATGGTTAATAGGTGAGGTTCAATGCCTCAATACTCCTAATCGTCCTCTCACATGTAGGCTATCTCGTTACCGGATTATTTTTGTAACTGCTCAGCTCTTAGCTGTTGGTGCTTAGAGCATGTTTTAGAAGTCCAGGTGGGTCTTGACAAAGGCAAAAATAGTATCCTCGTCTTCATGCCTGATGGTGGTTATGGATGTTATTCCCGCGCAGACGGGAATCCACTTGCCATACTGATGAATTCCCGCTTT
>JAFGMS010000026.1 GCA_016927375.1 Anaerolineae bacterium | reverse complement strand
GATGGATACCCATCCGTAACCAGCGTCGATGTAGAGCAACCAGCATCGATGTAGAGCATTTGTCCAATGTGACATTGTCAAGGAACTAACAACTGTAAACTTGTTATTTCGTAAGGGCATGAATAGCGCGTACGGCTGCGTCACCCTCCTCGGCGCTGACTGCAAATGAGATCCCGCACTCAGACGACCCCTGCGCAATGGCGATCACGTTGACACCCGCATCGGCCACAGCAGCAAAGATCTTGGCGGCGATGCCGCGCATGTACAGTATCCCTGCGCCGACGACGGTGATGATAGTCAAGGGGGCCAGCGCGGCAATGCGGTCGATGTCGCGCCGATCAATCTCCCGGTCAAACTCAGCAGTCAGCGTATCGACAACGGTCTGTACGCTGCCCATGGGCACCATGAAACAAATACTCTGTTCAGAGGAGGCCTGCGAGATAAGCAAGACGTTTGTCCCTGTGCGGGCTACAGCGCCAAAGGTTCGGGCAGCAATGCCGGGAACTCCCAGCATACCCTTGCCTTCGACGGTAACCAGCCCGACATCTCGGACAGCAGTCACCGCCTTGAAGAGCTGTCCGGTTCTCGCGTCGCCATTGGGGACAATTAACGTACCGGGGTGCTCAGGGTTAAAGGTGTTCTTCACCCGGATAGAGATACCGGCCTCAAGCACCGGGCTGATCGTCTTGGGATGCAGCACCTTGGCCCCGTAATAAGCCAGCTCGCTGACTTCACGGTAAGACAGCACATCGATGGTGCTTGCTTCAGGTGCAACACGCGGATCGGCGCTCATCACGCCATCGACGTCGGTCCATATCCACAGCTCATCGCATTCTTCCAGGCAGGCCGCAACGATAGCGGCAGTATAATCGGAGGCCCCGCGGCCTAACGTGGTATTGATCCCTTGCTCAGTCGCGCCGACAAAGCCGGTGATGACAGCTACTTCGCCGGCCTTGAAGATGGGAGGGATGATCTCCCGGACGCGGCGGCGGGTCTGGTCCATGAGGGGGGCAGCGTTCTGAAAACGGTCATCGGTCACAATCATGTGCGTGGCATCGACGGCCTGGGCAGGGACATCTGCCGCCCGCAAGACGGCTGCAATTTGCCGGGCGCTGATGCGCTCACCGAGCCCCATCGTGTAATCGAGCGCGCGGGGCGTGGCCTCGCCCAAGACACTGACGCTATCGCAAAAGCGGACGTAATCGTCAATCATGCTGTTGATCTCAGCCAGCGCCAGCTCGATATCGTCTCCACCCAGAGTACGCAGCACGGTTTCATGCTTCTCGCGCAGGGTCTGCCCGACCTGCTGGATGGTGTCTGTTGCGCCTGCCTCCGCGCCGAGCACACCGGTCTTGAGTTTATCGGTGACACCGCTCATCGCCGATACAACCACGGCGATCTGTTCTACGCCGTCCCGGCGTGCCTGCCTGACGATTTGGATGACGTTTTTGATGGCATCGATGCTCCCCACCGATGTGCCGCCGAACTTCATGACGAGTGTCTTCATAAGTCCTGTCTCACAATGTTAGTGCTCAAATTTCCGAAGTCTTGAAGACTTCGGAAGTCTCTCAACGGGCGGATAAAGGCTGCATTATAGAATATCCTCTGTCGCCTTTACAACCTTTCGCCCATTGGGGAAGGGTACATGATCCTATGTAAACAATTGCTCAGACCCAGCCTTTATCTGTCCTTGGTTTCCACGCTTGCGATAGTATCCAACCAATAACAGGCCAACACCCACCAGAACTGATCCGAAGCCAACTGCAACTGGTATTTCAGGGCGGCCTATCTCGCTGAACATTGCGCCAAGTACAAACATGAGCCCCATACCTATGAACAGCTTGCCGTTTGTTACCAGATTGCCGGAATCTGTGGCCATTCGTAAACCTCACAAGGTTTCTTAACCGATGCTGGGCAGATCTTAACCTGCAAGCCCGTTGATTAAACCAAATATACAGGTAAATCAAGCTCTGGTCCGCGAACTATCGTAATAGTTCACTGTCATTCCCGCTTTCGCGGGAATGACATACCGTCTCCACGAGCCATCACACGCTATTGGATCATTTCGTGAAAGTTCAAGAATCCGGCAAACACGGGTAACGGATACATATCTGTCACCAACAGCTTAAGAGTGTGCTACGTCCTGAGCTAAATGATCTGCTTCACCGCATTTACGACCTTTTGCGCATCCGGCAAGGCGCTCTGTTCAAGATCGCGTGAATAGGGCAAGGGTACATCCTCAGTTGCAACGCGCTGGACGGGCGCGTCCATCCAATCGAAGGCCTGCTCCTGGATGCGGGCGGCGACTTCTGCTCCAATTCCGTACAGCGCATGGGATTCTTCGACGACCACACAGCGGTTAGTCTTCCTGAAGCTCTCCATCACCAAGTCGGTATCGAGCGGGCGCAGGCTGCGCAGATCGACCACCTCGGCGCTGATGCCTTCTTTCTCCAGCTCTTTGGCCGCTTCCAGCGAGACCTGAACCATCTTGGCGCAGCTAACCAACGTCACATCTGTGCCTTCGCGCTTGATGTCGGCCTTGCCGAGCGGCAGGACATAATCGTCCACCGGCACCTCGCCACGTGTCTGGTAGAGCGTGCTGTGCTCGACGAAAAGCACCGGGTTATCGTTGCGGATGGCTGCCTTGAGCAGCCCCTTGGCGTCGGCGGGTGTGGAAGGCACAACCACAAGGAGGCCGGGGAAGTGGGCGAAGATGTGTTCAGGGCTGTGTGAATGCGTCGCACCGAGCTGCCGCCCGCCGCCGGTCGTCGTGCGCACCACCATCGGGACCTTGAACTGCCCACCGAACATGTAACGTGCTTTAGCCGCCAGGTTCACCAGTGCATCGAGCGCCAGGAAGGCAAAGTTGATCGTCATGATCTCGGCGATGGGCCGCAGGCCGTTCATTGCTGCGCCAACCGCCGCCCCGACTATTGCCTGCTCGGCGATAGGGGTGTCGCGTACGCGCTTCTCGCCGAAGTGATCGTGAAAACCGCGCGTGACGGCATAAGTGCCGCCCCATACACCGACTTCTTCCCCCATGATGAAGATGCTTTCATCGCGTTCCATCTCTTCCCACAATGCATCGGTGATGGCCTCGCGGAAGGTCTTCGTAACGGTTTCTCCGCTCTGGGCGGAAGCTTGAGCTACATCAGGCGTAGATGTCATCGTACAACTCCTCCGGTGCCGGGAATGGGCTGTTCCGAGCAAACTCGATGGCAGCTTCCACTTCATCTTCAGCTTCCTGCTCGAGCTCAGCCAGCTTCTTAGCAGTCGCAATCTTTTGTTCCTTGAGATGCTCCGCCCAGCGGACGATTGGGTCGGTGGCTTTCTGCGCTTCGACCTCGTGAGCCTGGCGATAGCGCTCCGGGTCGCCCATCGAGTGCCCCCGATAACGATACGTGTTCACTTCGAGGAAAAATGAGCCCTGACCGGAGCGTGCGTACGCGGCTGCTTCCTTGATCATCTCATAGGTTTCCAGCAAGTCCATACCATCGACCTGCATACAGCATGGCATACCATAAGCTTCGGCCTTCTTGGCGATATCGGCCACCGCCGATGCCCGGGTCACGGCGGTCCCCATACCATACTGGTTATTCTCGACCAGCCACACGACCGGCAGCTTCCACACCGCAGCCATATTGAGTGCCTCGTGGAAGTAACCGATGTTGGTTGCGCCGTCTCCCATCAATGCCAACGTCACCCGGTCTTCATCTCGATATTGGTCGGCCAGCGCCAAGCCGGCTGCCAGCGGCAGATGGCTGCCGACAATCGCCCAGCCGCCCCAAAAGCGCTTGTCGATATCGGCTAGGTGCATTGAGCCGCCCTTGCCCTTGCTGGTGCCGGTTGCTTTGCCGAACATCTCGGCCATCACTTGGTCGGTCGGCAAGCCGCGAGCCAGCGCAATGCCATGATCGCGATAGGCAGTGATGATATTATCGTCGTCTCGCAGCGCGTATCGGGCAGCCGCCGCTATGGCCTCCTGCCCGATGTACAGGTGCAAGAACCCGCCGATGTCTCCAGCCGCGTACAACTCTGCACATTTCTCCTCGAAGCGCCGGATGAGATTCATCAGCCGGTAGGCTTCGAGACTCTGCTTTTTGGTAAGTGCCATAATAATCTCTCTTTGTGATCATTTAGCGGATAGCTAATCTTCGATCCACAGGCCCAATGCCACCCTGATTGTAGCGGATTTAATGTTAAGAAACACACATTCTGACGAAGAGTCACGACCGGAGGGAGCCGGACTGCGATCTACCTGTTCTTCCCAGTCCGATTGTGACATCGTTCAGTGTTTCACGGAAAGTCTCCTATTCTTCATTCCCTGTGGTGAGTTTGTGCTCATGATCCATTCCTCTCCCTTCCCATCGTGTCTAATGAACCGTTGGTGCTGCCTGGCCACTTTGCATTGGTGCAGAGAAAATCGCCGCGGTGAATTCCCGGTTGAGTATCTTTCGTTATATACTCAGCACGATGCTCGTATTAGGTGGCAGCATACTATACGGAGTCACTGATGGAATACACCCTCTTTGTTGTTATAGCCCCGCTGGCGGCGGCTGTATCGATAGGCGTGGTGATCTATGCATGGCAGTACCGCGGTTCTCCCGGGGCTTCGGCCCTGACGTGGCACATGATTGCCATCTCCGGTTGGCTGACACTCAGCACCCTCGGATTGCTAGTCCAGACCGAAGTAGCGACATTTTTGTGCAACAGACTGAGCTATTGGTTTTCCTTCAGTGTTCCCGTAACCGGTTTTGCCTTTTCGCTCCAATACACGGGTAGAAGACACTGGCTGGCTTTTCCTCTCTTTATGGTGTTTTGTATCATTCCTGCCATAGCAGCATCGCTCGCGCAATTCCCCATAACGGAAGATCTTGTTTGGGGAGATTATACATTTGTGCAGTCAGGGGGACTGTTGGCCCAGCAGATCACCGTCCATGGCCCCTGGCTGTGGGTCTATGCGGTCTATGCTTATGCGTTGACTGCTGTGAGCGTGTCATTGATTGTCATAGCGTATTTCCGATCTTTCAGGATCTACAGGCGGCAAGCCACCTGGGTGCTCATCGGGGCCATCATGCCGCTTTTTGCCAACATCATCTACATCTTTCATCTTGTTCCAGGATTGTACTGGGATTATTCACCGATCAGCCTGGCGCTGGGTGGTGTGTTTTTCGCCTTCGGTATTTTTCGCCTGCGATTGTTCGATCTCAAGCCCATTGCGCGCAACTACCTGGTAGATGGCATGACCGATGGCATGATCGTGCTGGATGAGCAAAAACGGGTTGTTGATATCAACCCGGCTGCACAGGCCATCATTAGTGTGGTGGGTGATGCAAGCATCGGCCAACCGGCCGAGAAAGCTCTGTCGTTCTGGAATGATCTGGCCGAGTATATACACGACGGACAAAGCAAGCAGATCGAGATCGCTCTGGCTCGGAAAGACAGGCAGAAGTGCTTCGATACCCGTATCTCGCCCTTGCTTGGCCAGGGAGGTCGCTATGTGGGCTACTTGATAACGCTGCACGATATCACTCAGCAAAAGCAAATCGAGGAAGAGCGAGAAAGGCTGATCGACGAACTGGATGCTTTCGCTCACACCGTCGCTCACGATCTCAGGAACCCGCTGAATGCCATCCACAGCCTGGTTGGAATGTTGAGCGAATCCTTCGAGACGCCCCTTAATGACAAGCAAGAGCTTTACCTCCGCGTCATCCATCGGAGTGTTGCCAAAACATTCAGCATCATCCAGGATCTGATGCTGCTATCCGGCGTGCGCACCACAGCCACGCTGGAAGTTGGTCCAGTGGATATGGCTAAGGTCGTCACCGATGCCTACCAGCGATTGGAGCCCATGATCCAGGAATACGATGCAGAGATCAAGATCTCTGAAGCATGGCCTTCAGCCCGAGGGTATGCTCCCTGGCTCGAAGAAGTGTGGGTGAATTATCTTAGCAATGCGCTCAAATATGGTGGGCAGCCGCCAACCATCGAGCTGGGGGCAGATGAGCAGCCCAAGGGGTTTGTTCGCTTCTGGGTACGAGATAACGGTCCTGGTATTTTGCCTGACGATCAGGCCAAGCTGTTTACCCCCTTCACCCGGCTCAGCCAAGTGGAGCTGGAGGGACATGGGCTGGGGCTTTCGATAGTCCGGCGGATCGTCGAGCGGCTTGGCGGCCAGGTGGGGATGGAGAGCGAGATGGGAAAGGGGAGCCTGTTCTTCTTCACTCTGCCGGCCGACGAACGTGTTCTGAAGACCCCGTAGATAGCATCGAGTAAGCTATTGCAGAGATTTGGCCTCGATCCGGGCAGGGTTGGCTTCTATCACTACATCGATGACCGCATCAGGCAGAAAGACCACATACCTCCATAGTGGCGTCAAACAACTGAAACGAAATGCACCCGCCGGTGAAGCGTGAATTCACCAATCTCACATTCGGCGAAACAACCACCGAAATAGACTATGGTTTTCAGTCTTGCTCCTAACCAGATTGAACTTGACACTATTCTCGTTCGATGGCGTGAACATTGGGGTATTGAAAACAAACTCCATTGGATTCGCGACGCTCAAATGGGTGAAGATGCTTCTCGTGTCCGTTCTGCTTCCATTTCTCTCATCAAGGCCCTGGGCTTCTCCAGCATCAAGGCTGCCTATCGCCACTTCGCTCTTGATTGGCATCGTGTCCAGATTGACTAGAACTCCTCCGAACGTTATGATCGGCCGCATGAGATCAAGCGCTATTATCAACCGAATCGCCGGCTACGTACTGCTAGGACTTCTCACTCTGCTGCTGATTGCGACAGCCATTTATTCCCTGAACTGGCGTACCGGTTACGATCCTGCCTGGTTAATGTATGACGCCAGGCTGATCGACCAGCATCACCTTGTACCTTATCGCGATTTCCATGAAATCAACCTTCCGGGCTCTTTGTATCTCTACCTTCTGATCGGTAAAGCAATTGGCTATACCAACGAAAGCTTGCTGAGAATCATCGACCTGGGATGTCTGGGGGCTATTAGCCTGGCAACGTGGATCTGGCTGCGCCCGATGGGCCACAAGGTTGCCTGGGGGGCAGCAGTGCTCTTTGGAGTAGGCTACCTGACGTCGGATATCACAGTAAACATTCAGCGCGACTACTTCATCATTCTGCCACTGGCTTGCTCAGCGGCCCTCTCGATAAGATTTCCTCACTGGTCGCCTATGGTTCGCAGTCTGCTCATAGGCATATTGGGCGGGCTGGTCGCAACGATCAAGCCACATGCACTGATCGGCTGGCCGGTTCTTTTTGGTTTCATATACCATGACGTGCAGCGCACGCAGCCCAGGCGACTTCCTATTCAGGCTTTGAGAATTGGCCTTCCCGCTTTGTTAGGATTATCGCTCCCTGTTGCAATCATGATTGTGTACCTTGTCAACTCCGGTTCATGGTCAGATTTTATCGAGCTGGAGACAAAATATGTTCCGCTTTACTCACACGTCGCCAGGGACCTTGTTATCATCGACTACCCGGAACGCCTTGGATATCTACTAACTTCCTACATCGGTTTTGACGGATTGGGCTGGTGGTTCATCCCGGCAGGGATTGGTATTGCGTCAACCTTGCATGTTGCTCCTCCAGGAAGCAGGCAACGCCAGCAGGTCTTCCAGATGATCGGTCTGGCCGTATGCTATTCACTTTATCCGGCCGTCAGCGGGCAGTTCTTCAACTACCATTGGCTGCCGTTCCTGTACATTCTGATGGCACTCAGTGCCCTGTCCCTAAACGACCTGCCAAGATCGCTTCCCCTGGTCCTGAACTGGGTGCCGCTCATTGCACTGATCGGTTGCCTGGTGTTGCCCCCGTCTCAGATTCTCGATACGCTCGACCGGCTCGAAAAGCATTACATTCAAGGGCAGCCGATTCCCCCGACAGATGGCGGTATGGCCGATGAGCTGGCTGCTTATCTCCAAATGCATCACCAGCCCGAAGATCGTGTCCAGGTGCTAGGCTCGAGTGGAGCACCTTTGCATGGCCTTTTGCTGGCAGATGCCCTTCCTGCAACATATTTTTTGTTGGACCTTCCACTCTATCACGATCTGTCCCATCCGTTGAACCAGAAGTATAGACAGCTGTTTATGTCACAAATGGAGCAATCGCCGCCGCGCTCTGTAATCGACATACACCATCGCGCATACTTCTTCGGGCCCGATTCAAGCAGGGAGTTTCCTGAATTCTCACGGCTGCTTACCGAGAACTACGGTCTCGCCTATGTCGGCAAGATCCTGACAATCTACGAACATCAACCCGACCTCCGGCGTGGCTTTGTGGTTTATCCTCTCAAGGACACCGATATCCCAATACGCTACCATCTCGAAGCCGCAGCCGATGTGGTACCGCTGAACCACGAGCAAGTACTTGATGCTCAAATTGTCGATGACAAACTGTCAGATTTTATCGACAACTACGACATCGTAGAGGCTGAATTTCTGGCCGAGCAAGACCCAGCTCGGGCAATCGAGAGTAGGATAGGCCAACACGCCTTTCGCATTGGAGAGCACTGGATCTCGGCCACGCGCATTGTAGAGTATTTGGTCGCTCCGCCAGAGTGCACAGATATGCAGGCATCGGGTGTTACCTTTGGGTCATCTATTCATTTAGATCAATATGCCGCCAGCCTCGTTCGTAAAGGTGAGACACAGTGGATATGTGTTCGCCTCGATTGGTCGTCCACGCAGCCTCTTTCCAATTCGTATAAACTCTCCGTCCGTGTAATGGATCAAGGTGAGCAGGCAGTTGCTCTTTATGATAGCCGGCCTGCAGGATACCTGGCTCCTACAACCAGTTGGAAGCCCGGTGAGACGATCCGCGATCAACTGGCTTTGCCACTTCCCGCAGCATTAACAACAGGTCATTATCGAGTGGAATTGGTACTCTACGATGAGGCAACAATGGAGCATTTACCTCTCGAGGGAGCCCCCTCCGGTGATGCGCTTCTCCTAATGAGTGTTCAAATCCAAGATTAGTAACCGACAGGCTACAAAAACGCCGCGGCTCACTGCCAAATTTGAATATCAAAACTCATAAGGAATTGGCTCGAGGCCGGTAAGAAGCACACTCTCTCAGCTCATCGTTGAAATCCGAATTGAAGGTGTGTTGGATACAGACCACAATATTCATAGGATTCTCGACAAGATAACCACACACTATTGGGGAAGAGCGCAGGTTTGTGGCACAATTGCATGCTTGGACACCAGAGATTATCAACTGGCGGCAAAAACACTTCGTTTTTTCCTATTTCTGTAATCATGTCACGGACGATAGAATGCCCTCTACCAAATCCCAGCATCCTATAGACATCTCAATTGTTATCCCTGTTTACAACGAAGTAGACAATCTTGAGCCATTGCAGGCGGAGCTGGACGCGTCTTTAGGCTCCTTTGCCGGCAGGTATGAGGTCGTCTACGTCAACGACGGCAGCACCGACGGCAGCGGCCAGAAACTTGCCGAAATGTGCGCTATGCATCCCGACATCGTGAGTATTGACCTGCGGCGCAATTTTGGACAGACCGCCGCGATTGCTGCCGGCCTCAAGCATAGCCGAGGCGCCATCATCGTCACGCTGGACGCTGATCTACAGAACCCCCCGGCAGACATCTGCCTCTTGGTCAATAAGCTGGAGGAAGGTTACGACGTGGTTAGTGGATGGCGGAAAAAGCGAAAAGACACTTTGCTGACCAGACGTATTCCGTCTGCCGCCGCTAACTGGCTGATCTCGGTTGTGTCCGGTGTTCACCTACATGATTATGGATGCACGCTCAAAGCTTACCGTCGCGAGGTCATCGATGAGATCAAGCTGTATGGCGAGATGCATCGCTTTATTCCGATCTTTGCAGCCGCGGCGGGGGCTAGAATCGGCGAGATCATCGTCAACCATCGCCCGCGCATTCACGGCAAGGCTAAGTATGGCCTTATGCGAACCTTCAAAGTAGTCCTTGACCTCGTCACGGTCAAATTCTTGCTGAGTTTCCGCACGACCCCGATGTATTTGTTTGGCGGAACAGGTTTCATTCTGATTGGGCTGGGCTTCATAGTACTCATGATCGCTCTCTACAACAAGATCTTTCACGACATATCGCTTATTCTCACCCCCCTACCCCTCCTGTCCGCCAACCTGTTTGCGCTGGGCGCTCAATCTATCCTCATGGGACTGACGACAGAACTGCTGGTACGCACCTACTACGAAGCGCAGGACAAGCCTATTTACGTCGTACGTCAAATTCATAAGGGGCGCAATCACCAGTAATATGTGCGGCATCTGTGGCGTAGTTTACAAGGATACCCAGCACCCGGCAGACGGTCATCTGCTTTCGTTCATGTGCAAGACCATCGCCCACCGGGGGCCTGATGCGGAAGGCCTGTTTGTCGATGGCCACATTGGGCTGGGCTCGCGCCGCTTGAGCATCATCGACCTGGCCGGCAGCGACCAACCCATCTACAACGAAGAGCGCAGCATCGCCATCGTCTTCAACGGTGAGATATATAACTATCCCTCGCTGCGATGCGAATTGGAGGCCGCCGGGCACAGCTTCTACACCAATGGCGATACAGAGACCATTATCCACGGGTACGAGCAGTGGGGCATGGAAGTTGTCGAACGACTCAACGGCATGTTTGCATTTGCACTATGGGATGCAGCCCGCCGCCGGTTGTTCATCGCCCGGGATATGACCGGTATCAAACCCCTGTACTATACCCAGACCAGCGATGGGCTTATCTTCGGCTCGGAAATCAAGGCCATCCTGGCCCACCCCGGCGTCGAGCGGCGCATCGATCCCGCTGCCCTGGATGCCTACCTGAGCTTTGAATACGTCCCGGCCCCCCTGTCGATCTTCGAGGGGATCTACAAGCTTCCGCCGGGGCACTACCTTGTTCTCGATAACGGCACTCTGCGAATTGAGCCTTACTGGGACATACACCTGGAGCGGAGCGAGCGAACCTCTTCCAGACGCGAGGCCGAACTTGTGGCCGGGTTTCCCGACCTCCTCCATAAGGCCGTCGAGATGGAGATGATCGCCGATGTGCCGGTTGGCGTGCTGCTGAGCGGCGGCATCGACTCCAGCCTGGTCGCCGCCATGATGGCCCGCGTCTCACCGGGAAACATCCAGAGTTTCACCATCGCCATGGACGACCCAAGCTTCGATGAATCAGAGTACGCCGGCATCGTTGCGCAGCATGTGGGAACACAGCACCATGTCAAGCCGATCACAGCCGGCGATCTGCTGAGCCTGGTGCCGACCATCTCAGCCTTCATGGACGAGCCTCTGGCCGACTCGTCGATCATTCCCACGACCATCCTGTCGCAGTTTGCCCGGGAGCACGTCAAGCTGGTCCTGGGTGGTGATGGGGGCGATGAGCTGTTCGCGGGATACAGTACCTTGCAAGCGCATCGACTGATGACATATTATGAGCGGCTCGTTCCTCGCTTCCTGCGGCAGGGGCTTGTGCGAAACATCAGCAGCAAACTGCCAACATCGTTCGACAATATCAGTCTCGACTTCAAGATAAAGCGTTTCGCCGGCGGCTCAGATATGCCACCCGCAATCAGGCACCAACAGTGGCTTGGGTCGTTTACAACCGAAGAGAAGCACCACCTCCTGGTTCCCGAGCTGCGAAGGGAAGAGGCGGAGACCTACGCCTGGGTTGACCGGCAGATGCAAAACTGCCAGGCTGATCAACTGATGAATCGCATCCTCTACCAGGATATGAAAATGTATATGGAGGGTGACATCTTGGTGAAGACGGATCGCGCCAGTATGTCAGCCTCTCTTGAGGTGCGAGTCCCTTTGCTCAACAAGCTTCTCCTGGACTTCGCAGCTGAGCTTCCACACTCGCAGAAGCTGCACGGGTTGACCACCAAGTATCTGCTGCGCCAGGTGGCCGATGGCCTGCTGCCGCGCCGCATCGTCAAGCGGGGAAAGAAAGGGTTTAATATCCCTGTGGCAAAATGGCTTGCCGGGCCGCTGCTGGGGCTAACAAGGGACATGCTGCATCCTGAACGGCTGAAGCGCGAAGGTTTCTTCGTTCCGGAGGCCGTGCAGGGACTGCTCGATGATCACATCGCCCATCGCTATGACGCTCGGAAGCTGTTGTGGACGCTGCTGACTTTCGAGATGTGGTATGAGACCTGGGGAGGCTAGCCATTGCTGTCAATACAGAGACATCACTCATCCAAGGAGTGGTAGCAACTGCTGCAGGACATGAAGCAAGCATTGCAGGAGTGGTAGCAACCACTCAAGGACATGAAGCAAACACTGAAGGAGTGGTAGCAACCACTCAAGGACATGAAGCAAACACTGAAGG
>JAFGMS010000025.1 GCA_016927375.1 Anaerolineae bacterium | reverse complement strand
GCCATGGCGACTGGCACCCCCATCGTGGCAGCTATTCGAGATGAGGGTGAGGCATTGTTGAAAGAAGCTGGCGCTGGAATCGCTGTACCGATTGGAGATGTCGAGGCCATGATCCACGCTGTGCAGACACTGGTGAGAGATCGATCTGCTCGTGAGCTATTCTCAAAGAAGGGACGGGCCTACGCCGAGGCCAATCTGTCACCAGAGCGTGTCAAACAATCCTACTTGAACATCCTGGAAGGTGTAAGAAATGGATAAGCCTTTGCGCTTTGCCATCGTCGGCTGCGGGCGGATCGCACCACGCCATGCCCAATCGCTGCAAGATTTGCAGACATCTCACAACGTGCAGCTGGCAGCCGTGTGCGATATCATCCCGACGCGAGCCGAGCACTTAGCCAAGACTTATGAGGCAAAGCCATATACCGATTATCAGGCAGTGCTTGGGAATCCAGATATCGATGTCGTCTCCCTATGTGTGCCGTCAGGCCTGCATGCCCCAATGGGCCAAGAGGCAGCCTGCGCCGGGAAGCATGTCCTCACAGAAAAACCAATGGCCTTGAACCTAAGAGACGCCGATGCACTGATCGAGACCTGTACCTCGTCCGGAGTGACGTTGGGCGTCGTACTTCAGAACCGCTTCAACCCGCCGATGCGCGACCTGCGGGCGCTGGTCGATTCAGGACGATTAGGGCAACTGCTGCTGGGTAGTGCTACTGTGCGATGGTACCGGCCGCAAGATTACTACGAAGACGACTGGCATGGCACGTGGGCAATGGATGGCGGCGCTCTAATGAACCAATCCATCCATCACATCGATGCCTTACAGTGGCTGATGGGTGACGTAGAGAGTGTCTTTGCTTACACTGGAACGCTGGCGCACAAAATGGAGGCCGAGGACGTAGGTGTAGCAGTAGTCCGCTTCAAGAGCGGAGCACTGGCAACCATCGAAGGTTCCACCGTGACCTACCCCGAAAACCTGGAAGGATCGGTTGCGCTCTTCGGAGAGAAAGGCTCGGTCAAAGTTGGAGGAACGGCACTCAACCGCAAGATATTCTGGAAGGTAGAGGGGCTGATCGAGCAAGAACGAGATATGTTGGCGCGTGAGGCAATCGACCCACCCACCGTCTATGGATACAGCCACCGGGAACAGATCGCCGAGATGATCGCCGCTATCCGCGAGAAGCGGCTTCCTTCGACGAATGGCCGTGAGGCACGTCGTTCGGTCGAGCTGGTCACAGCGATCTACGAATCGGCTCGAACTCGCCAAGAAGTATTCTTGCCAGTTGAAAGATGACCGACGTGGAAACCTCTATCCTGCGCTACCCCAATGTTGAGATCGGGGAACCTGCAACGCTTGGTCCCTTCGTTGTGCTGGGAGAGCCCGCCTCGGGCGAGTCGCTTTCAACATACATCGGGCCTGGGGCAGTGATCCGCTCTCACACTGTGATCTATGCTGGCAATGTGATCGGTGCAGGATTGCAAACTGGGCATGGTGTACTCGTTCGGGAGTCCAACCAGATAGGCAATCAGGTCAGCATTGGAAGTCATTCGGTCATAGAACATCACGTTACCATCGGTAATGGTGTGCGAATTCACAGCCAGGCATTCGTCCCGGAATTCAGTGTGTTAGAAGATGAATGCTGGATCGGCCCCTGTGTGTGTCTGACCAATTCCCGCTATCCCCGCTCAGCGGGAGCCAAAGAAGCCCTGCAAGGACCAACCATTGGGCGGAAAGCCAGGATTGGAGCAGGTGCTGTTATTCTGCCGGGCGTGAAGATTGGCGAAGAGGCCTTGGTCGGCGCGGGAGCAGTGGTGACTCGTGATGTACCTGCCGGAGCAGTAGTAGTAGGCAATCCGGCGCGTCTGATCAAGACCGTTGCCGACATCCCAGCCTATCGAAAAGAGGGTGAAAAATGAGCACCTCTCCTGACAAGCTGCCGCTGGTAGATCTCCACCGGCAATATGAAACCATTAGGCCAGAGATCCAGGCGGCCGTCAATAGCGTTCTGGAGCGCACCGATTTTATCATGGGAAAGGCTGTCTCGGAATTCGAGGCCGCTTTTGCGGCTTTCTGCGGAGCAAAGCACGCTATCGGTGTAGCTTCCGGCACGGCGGCGATTCACCTTGCATTGCATGCCCTGGATGTTGAAGCAGGCGATGAGGTAATCACCGTGCCGAACACCTTCATCGCCACCACCGAGCCAATCATCTCGCTAGGGGCAAAGCCGGTTTTCGTCGATGTCGATCCGGAGCGTTTCACGCTCGATCCTCCTAAGCTAGAGGATGCCATCACACCCAAAACGCGTGCCATTATCCCTGTCCATCTCTACGGGCAGTGTGCCGATATGGATCCCATTCTAGAGATCGCTGGGCGGCACGGTATCCCAGTAGTTGAGGATGCAGCCCAGGCTCATGGAGCCACTTACCATGGTCGCAAAGCTGGGACGATGGGCATCATGGGCTGCTTCAGCTTCTATCCCAGCAAGAACCTGGGTGCCTATGGCGATGCAGGAGGATTAGTAACAGATGATCCGGTATTGGCGGAGCGGATCGAGCGGCTGCGCAATCATGGGCGCAAAGACAAATACGAGCACCTGGAGTCAGGCTACGGCGAGCGACTCGACACGCTCCAGGCTGCCATCCTCAAGGTCAAGCTGGCACATCTGGCTAAGTGGAATGAGAGGCGACAATACCTGGCAGAGTGCTACAATCATGCACTGACGGACATTCCAAAGTTGCTGCTTCCCAAAGTGTCTGATGAGTGCAAACATGTCTTTCATCTCTATGTGGTACGGCACCCACAACGTGACGTATTGCAGGCTCATCTGAAGAAGCAGGGGATCCACTCAGGCATTCACTACCCTATTCCACTACACTTGCAGCCTGCTTACCAGGATCTTGGGTACGCTAAGAATAGTTTTCCTGTTGCTGAGATGTTGGCGGAGCATATTCTCTCATTGCCGCTTTTTCCGGAGATGCTGGAAGGAGATGTAGAGAGAGTAGCGGGGGCAATCAGGAAGCTCTGAGTATTCACGGGGCAATACAGGCAGAGAGGTGTATCTGCCACCTATTCTGCTGCAATCAGGCACAGAAGCAACCAAAAATCCGTTGGAGATATTGCTGAGTATGCGAAGAATGAAGCAAGGGTTCTCTCTTTCAAAGATTGGTGGCCGCTTGCTGGTATCATTGATATCGGTGTTCCTTACCGTTCTTCTGTTAGAGGTTGGATTGCGTCTGTTTGTCCCAGTATCAGATATGCCAGTTGTGCTCTTCGATCCAGAAGTGGGTGTGCACCTAGCTCCTGAACAATCTGGTGTAAAGGCTATAGGTGCGGCTGGCCAAATCAAGGGATGGTATCATATCAACGCAGAAGGCTGGAACTCACTGCACGAATACTCTGAGCAGAAAGATCCCGGAACACTGCGGATTGCTGTGATCGGCGACTCGTATGTCGAGGCGCTCCAGGTAGATGTTGATAAGGCTTTCCCCGCCCTACTCGAACATCTATTGCAATCCGATCCAGCCTGTACTAACTACAACAGGGTAGAAGTATATAGCTTTGGCTACTCAGGTGCACCGCTCAGCCAGTATTTGAGTATGATGCGATATGTGTCTTCCCACTATAATCCAGATGTGTTTGTAATAAACATGATCATCAACGACTTTGATGAGTCACTCGAAGCTTATACCGTTCATCGTCACTTTTTGCGCTTTCGTCCAGGCAATCAGGGCGGGTTCGAAGAAATTCGACCAGAGCCTTATACACCCTCGCCCCTGCGCCGCTTTCTGCTGAACTCTGCCTTGGTGCGCTATATTTACTACAATCTGGATGCCCCTAGTATCTTGGCTTCCATATCATCGGGACCTGGCAAACAGCCTGTAATTGGAGACATTCCCCCGGCTGACCAAGCGTTGATCCCTGACTTGACCGCATTGATCTTCGGCAAGTACCGCCGAATCTCCGAAGCCAATGATGCTGGACTGTTGTTGGTCATGGATGCCGACCGTCAGGCGATCTATTCAGGACAACCACCTAGGCTGGGGCACGCACGATATGCCGAGATTGCCAGCCAAACCGCAGCTAGGCTAGGGATCGCCTCTGTTGATCTGACATCGGCGTTTACAGACGACTATCGGCAGCAATGGAGAGACGTTTAACTCAGAACTCGATTATCATTGGAACGAGCACGGGCATGCTATTGCTGCAGATGTAATGGCCCAACAAATAAGCCGCATGGTCTGCCAGAGGGTGCCAGAATAGATACCTTAGCTCCTCAGCCACTGTAGAGGTGCTCAGCAAATGATGTAGGGGACTCGAGATGTGATGGACGATATGCTTGTGAATGTACGAATCCACTGCCAGCTATACTCCTCAAAAGAGTGACCTATGAAACTAGCCTTGTCGCTCGGTACACTGGCCGGGGCGAATATTGCCCTAACCGCCCTGGTACAGTGGTATATTCTGGTTGCAATTGGGCCAGGTATGGAGACAGACGCCCTGTTTGCCAGTCTCGCTGTGCCACAACTGGTACTGGCGGTGATCAGCGACTCGCTGGTGCACGTACTCGTTCCTCTTATGGCAGGTGAAACACCAGATGATTTCCATCGTGAAGTCTGGGAATTCGTTCTTCTAATTGGCAGTCTGTTTAGTCTACTCTCCGGCCTGCTGTATATCCTGGTCCCGCTATGGACTCCCCTACTTTTCCCAGGGTTGGCACCAGAAGCTCTGACATTAACCAACCAGCTCTCCCGGATACAGCTGGTGGGAATGGTCTTCACAGCCCTAACGGGAGTACTGTGGGCTGCATATCATGCTCGTCAGCGTTTCATCTGGGCAGAGCTAACGCCAGTGATTGGGACTGGTGTCAGCCTTGCACTGACAATTTGGTTGCTTCCCCATTTTGGAGTCTTGGCAGCTGCCTGGGCTAATGTGGCTCGTTTCGTTTTGCAGACCATTTTGCTCGCTCCCATACTTGGCCGCTTCCGCACCCCCGAGTGGCACGGATCAGATCTGCAGGAAGCCTGGCATAGAATACAGCCGCTTCTTCTGGGTACAAGTTACTATAAAACAGGGCCCCTCATCGATCGTTTCCTGTCTTCAATGACCCCTGCGGGCGGATTATCGCTATTCTATCTTGGGCAACAATTGCACAGTGCAGCGACGGTAGTGATCAACAAAGCCATCGCAGCACCAATGGTGCCCATTTTAGCTACTCATGCCAAGGGACAGACATGGACAAGCTTTCGCGCTCTGTATCGGCGGCGGCTTGAATGGATACTAGGGCTCACAGGAGGAGGCTTTGTGATTCTGCTTCTGCTTGGGAGGCCCATTCTGCAGTTCCTGATTGGCCATGGAGCCGTAACCGATGAGAATGTCCTGACGTTATGGTGGATTATGATAGGATTGACCGGTGTGCTGGTAGGAGGATGTGCTGGGCAGATACTTTCAACTGCTTTCTATGCAAAAGGTGACACCGCGACACCAACCAAGATAGGTGTTATTGGATTTACCGTGGGGATTGCCTTGAAGATTGGTGGCTTCCTATTGGGTGGGCTGATGGGTATTGCAATCGGTACAAGCGTTTACTACCTTGCCAACACAGTATTACTATATGTTCTGCTTGAAAGGAAACTTGTCCATGCCATTTCCTCATCAGGTCAAACTGGAGCATAGACCCTGTCCACTCGGCTGTCAACCAGACGATGAGTTAGTATTAGTGGCCCATGATCGTCTCCGAGATCTGCCAGGCGAATTTCCAGTTGTGCGCTGCCGCACCTGTGGGCTAATGCGCACAAACCCCCGCCCCACACCAGAGACTATCGGCTATTACTATCCCGAAGATTATGGGCCTCATGTAGGCACGCGTATCGCTCCGAGAGTGAATAGAGATAAGCCCATACAATGGTGGAAATACTTACGGAGACACGTTTTTGAGTTCAATACAGAGCGCCTCCCATTGCAGCAACCGGGACGAATGCTTGAGATTGGAAGTGCTTCCGGCGTCTTCCTGCACCAAATGGCTCTTCGAGGATGGCATGTCCAAGGCATCGAATTCGCAAAGGGACCCGCTGGTGCTGCCCTGGATCTAGGATACGCTGTTCACATTGGACGTGTAGAAACAGCACCAGACCCTATTCAGCCTTACGACTTGATAGTTGGCTGGATGGTGCTCGAACACCTTCATGAGCCCGTAACGGCACTGCGAAAACTGCATGGCTGGTTAGCCCCTGATGGGTGGCTGGTACTGTCTATACCAAACGCAGCTTCACTGGAGTTCCGCCTGTTCAGAAATGACTGGTATGCGCTCCAGGCACCAACTCACCTTTATCACTATACACCTGCCACACTTGGTCAATTGTTGGGTTATACAGATTGGTATATCGAACGCCTCTTCCATCATCGTGTGCTAAATAACTTGCCAGGCAGCCTGGGACATGTCCTTCAGCGTTACGGTCTACACGGAAGGCTGACCACACTCCTGGTAGAGTTCCCAGAGCGCGCGTGGCATGTCCAACACATACTCTACCCAATTGCCTTCTTAATGGCAGCCTTCGGCCAGACAGGACGGATGACGGTTTGGGCGCGCAAAAGGTCTGAGGCATGATCAAAGTAGCTGCCCTAACCTCTGGACAGAACACGCCGTCGTCGCGCTTTCGCGTGCGCCAGCATATCGAGTTATTGCATGGGCTGGGAGTCCAGGTTCAGGAATACGCACCACTCGTCGACAAGCATAAAGACCTTCCCGGCTGGCCGCAGAACATGAACCGCAAGCTGGCATTACCGCTAAGAGCATTATGGCAAGGAAGCAAAGTGGGAATGCGCCTGCCAGGGCTAATTGGGAGCTTGCGCAGCGATGTCATCTGGCTAGAGCGTGAACTACTGCCCGGATACTTAACGCTTGAGCCGCTGCTCAAGCATCCCTTTGTTTTTGACATCGACGACGCGATCTGGCTTTCTCGTCCACATGGCGTGCATGTAGTGCAATGGATCTCTAGCCATGCCGACGCTGTAATCGCGGGAAACAGCTATCTGGCCAATTGGGTGGCGGACTATGCTCGCGATGTTCACATCGTTCCAACTGCCGTAGACACCAAGCGCTTTGTTCCGTTGACGCCAGAAGATGCGGTACCACGCCCCTTCGCAGTTGGTTGGACGGGAACCAGAGTCGGGCTGGACCATCTTGAACGCATTGAGCAACCACTAAAACGTTTTCTCACCCAGTATTCGGATGCAGAGATCCGCGTGATGGCCGATCATCCTCCAAATTTCAACATCCTGCCAGAAGAAAGATACTTCTTCATCCCGTGGTCGGCAGAGACTGAGGTCTCATTTGTCCAAAACCTGGATGTAGGCTTAATGCCACTCGCCAATACTGAACTGTCACACGGCAAATGCAGCTTCAAAATGCTGCAATATATGGCCTGCTCCGTGCCTGTTATCGTCTCACCTGTGGGTATGAATGCCGATGTGCTGGCACTTGGCCAAGTTGGATTATCTGCCTTTGATAATGACGACTGGTATGAGGCCCTCGTATGTCTCTATAAAGACCGTGCCCGTGCTCATGAATTTGGACAAGAGGGACGCATTATCACAGAGCAATGTTTCAGCAGGGAGATCATTGCGGATCAAATCTCGAGGGTTTTCCACGATCTATAGCATAAACGGCCACGTATATGACTCACACTACGTTCCCACAAAGCAAGTGACTGAAGAGGCATCTGCCGGAAAGGTCGATGAAATGCCACTCTAGTCCCACGTATCCAGGCCTCGATACGTTTTGAGCAAATCCCTATCTGATAGAATGCCATCTGCCTTGCGCCCGACGAAGTACAATTCCGAAGCAGCATCCAATGCGCCCGGGTTTCTTAGCAGCAGATAGTCGAAGTATGTGAACCAGAATGAAGTCAGGCGTGCAAAAACATTCACCAGACTCCTCAGCCATCCCCGTGAAGTCACAAAGCTGAGCAGAAAATACTGGTATGACCATGCGAGAGACTTGCCCGGCCCACCAGCAGCCCCACTCTCTATTTCTGCAAAATGACGGAACAGCCGCCTGTGCCCCAGATATGTAAAACGCGTGAAGTCATAACGTCCTCCATGCACCTGCTGCATGAATGGAGTCTCTGCATACACGATGCCATCAAAATCCAGTACGCGATGAATTTCTGCCGCACAACGATAGGGATCTACAACGTGCTCCAATACAGCCTGGATGATGACACCATCGAAACTTCCATCAACAAAAGGCAAATCGTGTGCATCGCAAATCATCGCCGTGGTTGGCCCGAGACTAACATCTGTTTCGAGTACATCGATCTCAGGTGCCAGTCGTCCTCGGACAGGCGAAGAGGGTCCTGCCCCAATTACCAGAACACTGGGGTGGGATCGTTTTTCGAGCAACAGCGATGAGAGTCTTGCAAGGTTCCTTGCAGTAACCATCCTTATGTCTGCACTTGGTACAAGTCTAGCAATACGCTGAGGCAATCCGGGACGTTTATCCGAGAAGAACCTAGCACGCTGCTCTACGAAATCCTGGATTGAGAAAACACTGTTCGCCTCATTGATGAGCACCGGAACGCCATCAATAAGAGGATAGTGCATGTGACAGGATTCGTTTTGACAGACAAGCTCATTGTCACCAACTTCCAGATGGGGAGAGTGACACACAGGGCATCTGAGCTTGCTGTGAATATCTTTTGGGAGAACCGGCATCGATGACCACCCCTTTTGGAACGCTGTGCCACTGACGACTTCGAAATTGAACGAACGAACCAAGGCATCTCTGCACATAGTTCACCTGGAACTGGAGGGAAGTGGCAAAGGATACCTTATGGTATTATAGCGCCATGGGCTCATCGTACCAGAACGCGTCAACGGCTAGGATCAAGATACTGCATATAATCGGGCAGATGTCCCATGGGGGCGCCGAGCGGCAGCTTATGGAGCTATGTAAAGGACTGGCCCCGGAGCGCTATGCACTGTCTATCTGCTCACTGACACCTGAATGGGCCATGTTCGATCAATATGAGCTATCACACGTGACGCGCATCGAATGTTACAAGAAGATAGGCATCGATCCGGCCATCATCTGCCGCCTGGCGAAGATTATGCGCACAGGCCACTACGATATTGTCCATACCTGGCTGTATACGGCCAACACCTGGGGACGCATCGCTGCGAGGTTGGCCGGCGTCCCCGTTGTCATCGGCTCATTGAGAGTGACATCAGACTGGCAAAGCCGTACACGAACAACAATCAGCCAGATACTTGTTCCTCTGGCAGATGTCATGATTGCCAACGCTCAAGCCGTACGCGACTCGGATATGGCAAAGCTCCTTGTTCACCCAGCCTACGAAGTGATATACAATGGCGTAGATACCAAAAGGTTCCTGCCCATTGATCCCCATCAAGTGAGGCAAGCTCGACGCTCACTTGGATTGCCCGAGAATTCACCGGTGATCGGGACAGTAGGACGGTTCGACCCCCAGAAGGACTACAAGACGTGGCTGCGGATGGCTTATCAGGTACGATCATCAATTCCCAATGCCCATTTCGTGATCGTGGGTGATGGAGAGCTGCGCCCGGCTATAAACGCATGGATCGTGGAGCTAGGGCTGGAGAATAATGTCATGCTGTTGGACTCACGATCTGATATTGAACGCATCATGCCATTGTTCGATGTGTTCGTTCTCTCATCAACCTATGAGGGGCTGCCCAACGTCGTGTTGGAAGCCATGGCCTGTGGGTTGCCGGTTGTGGCAACCGCCGTCGATGGGACGGTAGAATTGGTACATCACCATGTGACTGGTATTCTGGTCGCACCGGGTGATGCCGGAGGATTGACAGAGGCTGTTCTCGATATTCTGGCCAACCCTGAACAGGCACGTGCAATGGGGCAAGCAGGGCGCTCCCATGCCAAAAGTGAATTCTCGCTTGAGCGGATGGTCGCAGCGACAGATGACCTCTATCACCGCTTACTGGTCAAGAAAGGAATCATCAAACAGGATAGCTGATGTGTGGTATCTGCGGCATCGCAACCCGTTCGCATGACATTCCCCCTGAACCTGTTATCCGCCAGATGGCCGGCCGGCTGGCACATCGCGGCCCTGACGATGATGGTTTTCTCTTTCAGCCTGGCATTGGCCTTGGCTTCCGGCGCCTGAGCATCATCGATGTAGAGGGTGGCCACCAGCCTATACACAATGAGGACAAGAGTGTGTGGGCGATCCTCAACGGCGAGATCTACAACTACATCGAGCTGCGCCAGGAGCTGCTCAAGCGCGGGCACCATTTTTTCACACAAAGCGATACCGAAACACTGGTTCACGCTTATGAAGAATATGGTCTGGATTTCTTGAGCAAGCTGCGGGGAATGTTTGCACTCGCGCTTTGGGATGCTTCGCGAGAGCGCCTTGTGTTGGCCCGCGACCGCATCGGCAAGAAGCCGCTGTACTATGCTGAGCGCAATGAGCAGCTGACCTTCGCCTCAGAAATCAAATCGCTATTGTGTTGGCCACAGTTGGGTGCTGAGATCGATCCGGATGCGCTGCGCGCTTACCTCACACTGCTCTATATCCCTTCGCCCCTCACCATTCTCACGGATGTGTACAAGCTGCCTCCTGGCTTCCTTCTGATGGCGGACTCTAGTGGCGTCTCACTTCAAGACTATGGGCGCTATGTACTGCCGGGACAGCCACTCGACATCACCCTTGATGAAGCCGCTGAGCGCCTCGACGCACTGCTGCTGGAAGCGACGCGTATCCGGCTGCGCAGCGATGTGCCGTTGGGGGCATTTCTGAGCGGCGGCATTGACTCCAGCATGGTCGTCGCATATATGCAGCAGGCCGGCAAAGGTCAGCGGGCCAAGACCTACTCAATGGGATTCGAGCGTGCATCGTTCGATGAGCGGCGCTATGCCCGGATGGTTGCCCGCCATCTCGATACCGATCACCACGAGCAGCTTGTCACACCCGCCGATCAGAACCTCCTGCTCGATCTGGTCTGGTATCTCGATGAGCCATTCGCCGACTCGTCAGCAATCCCGACCTATTTGGTATCCAAGGCGGCACGCGAACACGTGACAGTTGCCCTCTCTGGGGATGGTGGAGACGAGCTCTTTGCCGGTTACGATCGCTATGCAGCACTGGAACGAGTCGAGCGTATCAGCCACCGTGCACCCGGGTGGTTTTTGAAGGCCGGACATAGGCTTACACAAGCCGTCTACAATCTGCTGGCCCCTGCCTGCTCTCCGCACATCGAGCGGCTGCGCATCCTGGCTCTGGCTTTTGAGCTTTCCGCCCTGACACCCGCGGCCCGCATTCCCGTAATGCTGCGCTACTTTGGTGATGCAGACCTGCCGTCCATACTGAGCAGGGACCTAGGACATAGAGACGCCAGCCGTTCCTTCGAAGGCTGGATGCTGGAGCAGATCGAACAGGCATACGCTGCACAGCCCAGTGCCCTCAATGCAGCTCTCTTCGTCGACACAATCTATGGTCTGCCCGACGACATGTTGACCAAGGTGGATAGAATGTCGATGGCCGTTGGGTTGGAGGTCCGCGCTCCCTTGTTGGATCAGGAGGTTGTTGATTTTGCGCTAAGTTTGCCTGCCGAATTCAAGTACGGTCAAGGCACCAAGAAGAAGCTCCTAAAGCACCTCGCCAGCCGCTACCTGCCCCCCGAGATCATCCACCGGCGAAAATGGGGCTTCGGCGTGCCTTTCGGCCCATGGCTTACCACAACCTTCCGACCAGTGGTTGAAGAGTGCCTCTCCACTGAGAGCCTATCGAGACGCGGCATCTTTGAGCCAGCTCCCATCGTTGCCCTCCGCGACTCAGTGTTGGCACATCCTACAGGAGCATGGGCCGGAGCCAGTGAACACCAGCGCTGGCACCGGATGTGGATGGTG
The DNA here is from genome assembly GCA_016927375.1 of Anaerolineae bacterium. Taxonomy (GTDB): domain Bacteria; phylum Chloroflexota; class Anaerolineae; order Aggregatilineales; family UBA3940; genus JAFGMS01. The sequence continues at coordinate 3,512 of JAFGMS010000025.1, read as the reverse complement.
CTCATGTTTGAGCTGTGGGCAAGACAGGTGCTGGACGGGAGACACTCATGCGCATCCTGATGATCACGGCTGGCTATCCAACACCCGAACAACCTGGTTCCGGGATATTCATCAGAAGACAAGTTGAGGCACTACGAGAACTTGGCATCGAAATCGACGTTCTTTCCTTCAGGAGCAAAGCCAATCCGCTCAACCATCTGAAAGCTTGGCTGGAAATGCACCGTATGATGAACCGGCAACGGTATGACCTTATCCATGCCCAGTTTGGACATGCGGGTCTAGTTGCCTGCGCTCAGCCTCGTCTCCCCGTTGTGATTACCTACCGCGGCGACGATCTGCAGGGCATCGTTGGAAAGAACGGTCGCTATACGCTAAAGGGTTCTGTTCTCACTACCATCAGCCAACTGCTTTCAAAGTCTGTACAACAAGTCATTGTTGTGAGTGAACGTCTAGGACAAAGGCTGCCACGACGAGACTACACAGTCATTCCTTCTGGCCTGGATCTCGATCTGTTTTACCCCATGCCTTGCACAGAGGCACGTCTCCTTCTGAACTGGGAATTGGACAAGCGCGTTGTGTTGTTTTGTTCCCTCAAGGACGACCCAGTCAAACGCTATTGGCTTGCAGCGGCGTCCACAGATCTCGTTCGTGAACATCTTGGTAATGCACTGGAATTCAGAGTGGTTAGTGGCATTCCTCCAACCGAAATCCCTATCTATCTGAATGCCAGTGATGTCCTGCTGCTCACCTCACTTCACGAAGGCTCACCGAATGCTGTCAAGGAAGCATTAGCCTGCAATCTGCCTGTGGTGTCGGTCGATGTGGGCGATGTAGCCGAGCGGTTGGCTGGCGTGACGCCTTCAGCGGTCTGCGAGGCAGAGCCGTCGACGTTGGCTGAAGCGCTGTTGGCGATTTTGCGCAATCCGGTGCGCTGCAATGGTCGGGAAAACGTTGCAGAATTGGCCGAACCACTGCTGGCCCAGAGGGTCATCGAGGTCTACCATAAAGCGCTGGGAACAAAAGTAGAATGAACTAGTATTTCGGGGCGTAAGTAAACCCATAGTTATGGCTTGCCCCGAGATACTTAGCAAGGCAAGCGATGGAACATCCGTCAAGGCCCAATTGATGGCTAGGAAGTTCCTTGAACAAGCTGAAAGGTTTCCTGGCTTAACAAGAAAGTTTCCTAGCTTAACCAAAAACCCCGCTCACATCTCAGGCAGCTGACTTGCATCCGGGATTGGTCCATCAGAAAAGATGGTTGATGAAGCTCAAAATGCCTTGACTTGTCAGCATTTCACTCAGGCAGTTGGACAAGAAAGGCCTCTTAACTCCCGGTTTGTTTGTACCCAGTTGCACTGGCAGCAGGGCATTGGAATAGGCTAAACACATATGTGTGGTATTGTCGGGGCATATCATCTACAGGGCGGAACCGCAAACCCAACGCGAGTGATGCAAGCCGCTCGTGTCATGCGCCACCGCGGACCAGATGGTGAAGGCTACCTGCTGCTCAATACGGCCACTGGCGCCTGCACCCTGCGCAATGGGCCGGATACACCCGAGAGTATCAATTATCCATCATTGGATGAACCAGCAGATTTTGCCGCCGATCTGGTATTGGGACACCGGCGGCTGGCCATCATCGACCTCTCGCCGGGTGGTCACGAACCCATGACTATCCCTGGTGAACAGCTTTGGGTGACGTTCAACGGGGAGATCTACAACTACCTAGAGATCCGTGATGAGCTGCGGAGCCTGGGCCACACTTTCCACACCGAGAGTGATGTCGAGGTGCTCTTACACGCCTACGAAGCCTGGGGCACTGCCTGCCTGCATCGCTTCATCGGGATGTTCGTCTTTGCCTTGTGGGACCAACCCCGACGGCGGTTATGGTGTGTACGAGATCGATTGGGCATAAAGCCATTCTACTACGTAGTTTCAGGGGAAGTTTTTGCCTTCGCCAGCGAGATCAAAGCGCTGAGAGTCTCAGTGCCTGAGGCATGCACGGTCGATACAGCCCAGCTGGCGTGGTATCTCCATTATGGTTTAGTGTTCAACGCCCCAAACACTTTCTTCACTGCTGTACGCGAACTTCGACCAGCTCACTACCTGCTGATCGAGGCAGGGACACTTGAGGAGCCAATACGCTGGTGGGATGTTGATAGCGAGCGTGCAAGGGGATCCTATAACTATGATGATCCTCAAAGCGAGTTCTTACGCCTGATGCGCGATTCGGTCCGGATGCGGCTTCGCAGCGACGTCCCAGTAGGAACTTGCCTGAGTGGCGGACTGGATTCTAGTACCATTGTCGCGTTGGCTACTGAGCAGCTCAATGGTGGGCGAATGAACAGTTTCTCCACGCTCTATCCGGTCAAAGGGATGGACGAGACCCATTACGTGGATAGCGTGGCGCGCCACTGCAATACCATCCGTCACGAAATCACCCCCACTCCTGAAAACTACCTGGAGCGGTTGCAGAAGATTATCTGGCATCAGGACATTCCCCCAGCGACACCAACAGTGTACTCGCAGTCTTTTGTCATGCAGCTTGCACATGGGAACGTAACGGTTTTGCTTGACGGGCAGGGGGCCGACGAGCTGTTCGCGGGGTACTTAAGCCATGTCGTCTATCATCTGAGCCAGCTTCGAAAACAAGCACCCGGCCGCTGGCTCAGGGAGCAGGTAGCATTCGTGGCAGAAGCATGGCCTCGCTTTAACGCCGCACTTAACTGGCGAGAATTCAGCTTCCGGATCTACCGGTATCTGAGACATGGGCGTAAGCCCTTGAGTTTTCTTGTGCCCGAGTGGGAGATGGCGGCGGAACAGCGCCAAAAGGGTGTCATATTGCCGGCTCTGGCTGGAGCAGATCCGCTTAACCAGCTTCTTTACCGTGCTCTAGTAGCTGACAGCATCCCTTCGCTGTTGCATTACGAAGATAGGAATAGCATGGCTTACAGTATCGAAGCTCGTGTGCCGTTTCTCGATCATCGACTCGTCGAGTTTGGCCTGGGTTTGCCTGCTCATTTCAAAGTCCGAGGACCAGAGACAAAGGTAATCATGCGCCAAGCGATGCAGGGAATCTTGCCCAATGAAGTTGTGCTCCGCAAAGACAAACTTGGCTATCCAACACCTTTCAGCCAGTGGCTACGAGGCCCGCTCCAGGCTGAGATCGGAGAATTTCTAGAGGATCGAGTTTTCCATCAGGAGTGGATTGAGCCTAGCAAAGCTAAAGAGATCTGGCAATCACATCAAAACGGCACCAGTGATATGGGCAGCATGCTCCACCGCATGATCGCGACAGTTTTGTGGTTGGAAGTTTTCCCACCCTGAGATTGATGCACCTGAGAATGCAATCTCAAGTCACAAAGATCTGAGTATCTGGGTCAGTCATTGTCAGATTCAAGGCCTATTTCTTTGCGTGAAATGAGATATACAGCCCCATCATCCAGTCTCTCGATCACGGTCATGTCAGCGATTGAAGACAGCTCCCCAAACGATAGTAAGTAGTTGGCATT
>JAFGMS010000274.1 GCA_016927375.1 Anaerolineae bacterium | reverse complement strand
TTAGCTGTTAACTGTTAGTTTTTGGATGAATGCATTGAGCATACGTTTAACTTCGACCAGATCGTGATTGAGTTGGGTGTACACCTCAAGTGGCAAAAGGCCAAAATCATATGCCAGTAGAAGATGATACTCAAGCTCGCTGGCCAAGCCCATCCCGATGTGCAGGTAGCGAGCAAGCTCGCCATCACTATCGCGCCCGCAGCCCTCAGCTATGTTTGCAGGTACAGATGCACATGAACGACGCATCTGGCTTGTCAACCCATACAGCTCTTCCTTGGGAAAAGCTGCTGTGGCCTGATACACCCCTAATGTCAGTTGGTGGGATTTCTGCCATACCTTCAAGTTCCTGAAATCCTGCATCGCTGCCCCTTCTTCTACTAATAGCTAATAGCTAAGAGCTAATAGCTATTAGCCCTTAGTGCTGCCAACAGCACATCGGACTGTTCCGGCTTGCCGACGCTGATGCGGATGTGATCGCTGAGGCGCGGCGTTTTGTAATACCGGACCAGTATACCCCGGTCTTCAAGCTGCGTCTTGAGCCAAAATGCCTCCATCCCGACCACCTTGCACAAGATGAAGTTGGACCGGCTGGGGTAGGGCCGCAGGTACGGGATGGCTTCAAGCTCCGGGAGCAAACGGTCGCGCTCATTGATGATGCGCTCGACGTTGGCTATCAGCGCAGGCAGGTCGGCCAGCGAGGCGCGGGCAGCGGCATCGGCGGCGACATTCAGGTTATAGGGCTGCTTGATCTTCCACAGGTGGCCCATCAGACTAAGCGGGAAGATGCCATAACCGACGCGCAGCCCGGCCAGCCCGGCCCACTTGCTGAAGGTGCGCAAGACGATCAGGTTGGGCGTCTGGGGGACGATCTGAGCTGTGCTCTCCACGCCGCTGAACTCGATGTAGGCTTCATCCAGCACCACAACAAGCGGCAGCGCCAGCAGGCGCTCCAGCTCGGCTGGGCTGATCAGGTTGCCGCTGGGATTGTTGGGCGAGCACAGGAACAACAACTTGACATCGTTCTCCTGAGCGGCTTCCTCGATGGCATCGACGTCCAATGAGAAGTCGGCGCGGCGCGGGATGCTCATCAGGCGCGCGCCGCACAAAGCCGCATCGAAGGGATACATGCCGAAGGAAGGCGAGCAGTTGATGATGGCATCACCCGGCACGACGAACAGCCGCATGGTCAGGTCGATCAGCTCGTCTGCGCCCGCGCCAACCAGGATGTGCGAAGCATCGACCTGCACATAATCGGCCAGCATGGCGCGCAGCTTGCGCGATTCAGGATCCGGGTAGATCGATGCCGTCCTGCCCAGCTCGGCCATGGCTTTTAGCGCCTTGGGTGATGGCCCGTAGGGGTTCTCGTTGGCGTCCAGCTTGATGATCTGCTCGGCCGGACGGCCCAGGCGCTCGCTCAGAACCTCGAAGGGCAGGATGGGGGTGTAGGGTTCCATTTCGGCAATGTCGGGCCGCACTCTCACGGCATCGGTAGTCATTCTTGTCTTGGTCATGTCGTTCTCCATAATTGCCTGGTACAGACCGGCTCCTTAGGTGCAAAAGGTAAATGGGTAATTGGGTAATAGGGTAAAACGTAATCTGCCATTTGATTCGTTGTCTGCCGCCCTTTTACCCCTTTACCTTTTACCTTTTACCTGTTGCCTTGCCCTCGCAGCCGCGGCGTGGGCGGTCAGACCCTCGGCACGGGCAATCGTATCTGCGGTTGTGCTGAGACGGGCGGCGGCATCGGCATTCAGACCGATGACGGGCGTGATCTTGACGAAGTCCGAGACATTCAAGCCGGAAGCAAAGCGAGCCGTGCCACTGGTCGGCAGGCTGTGGCTTGGCCCGGCCACGTAATCGCCCAGGACTTCAAAGGAGTACTCGCCGAGAAAAACGGCTCCAGCGTTACGCACCTTGCCCAGCCAGGCACTCGGCTCGCGAACCGAGAGCTGAAGGTGTTCCGGCGCATAGGTGTTGGCCACTTCGAAGGCCTCTTCCAGGCTGCCGGTGATCACCGCTCCGCCGCGCCCGGCCAGCGATTCGGCGGCGAAGCCGGAACGGCTCAGCTCTTCCAGCTGCCGTCCTATCTGCATGGCGACCTGCTCGGCCAGCGGTCGGCTGGGTGTGACCAGGATGGCCGATGCCAGCACATCGTGCTCGGCCTGGGCCAGCAGGTCGGCGGCCACCAGTGCCGGGTCGGCATCCTCGTCGGCGATGACCACCGTCTCGGTCGGCCCCAGCAGTCCATCGATGCCCACGGCGCCGTAGACCTGCTGCTTGGCAAGGGTCACGAACAGGTTGCCCGGCCCCACAATCTTATCGACGCGCGGGACGCTTGCCGTGCCATAAGCCAGCGCCGCGATGGCCTGCGCGCCGCCCAGCTTGTACACCTTGTCGATCCCCGCCACGTGCGCGGCGGCCAGGACAATCGACGGGATCGCCCCATCCGGGCCCGGAGGCGTCGTGGCGATGATGTCTTTCACGCCGGCAACCTGGGCCGGGATGGCGCACATCAGCAGCGTCGATGGGAGGGGGGCGGTGCCGCCGGGCACGTAAACCCCAACGCGCTCGATGGGCAAGACAAGCTGTCCGAGCATCCCCTCGTCGGAGGGCTGCATCCAGGGAATGATTGGCTGGCGCTTGTGGAAGGCTTCGATGCGCTCGGCTGACAGCCTGAGTGCTGCCATGTCCTCATCGGAGGTTTCAGCAACTGCTGCCTCGATCTCCTCTGGCGTCGCCGCCAGCTCGTCGAGGGCCACCCCGTCGAGGCGCCCGGTCCACTCGCGCAGGGCGTCGTCGCCGCGTTCACGGACATCGGCGATGATGCGGGCGACGGCCTGTGGGGGAGTGAGTGCCTCGCCAAAGATGGCCTCTGCACGCTCCTTCATGCCAGCAGTAACATCGATGTCATTGACGGGGCGTCGCCGCAGAATGCCGTCGCGGGCGGTTTCTAAGTCATATAGTCGGAATAGGTCGCTCATGCTTTCCCTTCCTCTTTCATGTTTAGCGTTTCGAGTAATCGCTGGTAACGAGCAGGTCTCTCTTCGAAGATGTAGCGCACCGGTGTGACGATCACCCCACTGCCACCAATACTTCTGATCTGCTCGACGGCGGTGTACAGCTGTGTGGCAGAGACGATGATATTGATGGCCCACCAGCCGCCTTGTCCATCGCGGGTGATTATCGGCGAGATGGTTGGCCCCTGCAAACCACCCAGCCCCGGTTGGTCGAACATACGCCTGGCAACATCTTCTGCTGAGTCGCCGCGCATGTTGGCGAAGACCGAGTACTGGCCTACTGCCCGCAGGTGGGCCTCGATGAACTCCAGGAGATACTTGGTGACTGCCAGGAGGTCCTCACGCGTCTCCAGGGCAGCCCGGTTGCCGATCAGGACCGCCGTCGACTTCAGGATGACGCCGTCGGGCAGGATCTTTAGATGGTTCTCTCGCAGCGTTGTGCCGGTCGATGAGATGTCGGCGATCATGTCAGCGTAGCCGACGACGGGGGCAGCCTCCAATGTGCCATCAGCGGTGACGATCTGCATGTTAGTCGCGTTGCGTTCTTTGAGAAATCGATCGACTACCTGGCTGTGCTTGGTCGCAACCCGCAGACCCTTCGATCTCTCTGCGCGTGCCGCCAACGTCGAGACGGACTGGACATCCTCCCAGGTGTCGGGCACGGCCAGCACCAGGTCGCATCCGCCATACCCTAATTCTTCGTGGATGACAATCACTTCGCAGGGGTTATCGCCTAACGCCTCGGCGACAACATCATAGCCGGTGATGGCCAAATCGATGTTGCCGGCGGCGACGCTGCCCGGAATGTCACGCGCACGCTGGAACAGGACCTGCACCTGGGATAGGACGGGGATCGTTGCGCTGTACTGACGCGGATTGCTCTTGTCGATGCGCAGACCGCACGCGTCCAGGAAATCGAGCGTCTCTTCGGCCATGCGCCCCTTGCTGGGCAGCGCCAGCCGTATTTGGACATCGGGTGTATTCATAAGACAGTTGCTCCATCGCATCAATAGATGTTGGCTAACAAACAAAAAACCCCTGGGTTACCCAGAGGTTTGCATTATAGTAGAAGGTTTTGATCTATAGCTTCAACTACGCGTGCACCATCACCACCGCCGGGCAGCCTATCTGCGGGATGCTATAATGATGATGGGTGTAGGTAATCTGAATCGCCATAATGGGGTGAATTATATCGCTGCGATTCTTCCAAGTCAAAAAAGCAGCTTGGAGTGGTGTGCATGCAAAGGTTGTCAGAGCTCCTTGGCGTCTACAAGAGTATCCTCTTGAAGAACTGTTTGAAAATCGTGTCTTTTCTTTGTTTTTCCTCTGCGGGCTCTGCGGTGAATCAGAAAACGGGCACCACTGCCGCCTGACATGTTTTGCGCGCACACATCGGAGTGCAACTGAAGAGAGCAGGATTTGTAATGTCTACATCGATAGTACGTATTTATATGTAGACGCAATCATCCATCATTGTTGAGCGAGGACCATCCCATGTCAACTAAATCTTCGTTGTATATCGTGTTATTGATACTGCTGGTTGCTTGCAAGACGTCTGATATAGAATCTCGGTCGGTAAAAGACCTCGGTGAGCGATCCGGCCAGATCCCATCTACTGCTGCTCGGGTGACACCAGGCCAATCGGCCGAGTTCCGGCCTGAGCTGACGTCGACGGTTGCAGGAAGCGACGCAGAGGCCGCACCGATCACGCTAACTCGTACACCTATCTTGGAGAGAACTTCCGGCACCTCTTCTGCTGCATCAGTGCCGGTTGATAACACATTGTCAACTGAGGCATTGGTATCAAATGACGTTGACGATCAACCTGCATCGTCGCCTGATGCAGCTCCTCAAATCATCAGTTTCACAGCCAGTCCTGACCGGGTCAGTCCTGGCGATACCGTGAAGCTTTCCTGGCAGGCAGTTGGTTCCAAGGCTGAGATGGTCGAGTGTTTGCACCTGGATGATCATCCCTGTTTGCCCAAAGAGTATCTACCTGTCCCATTAGAGGGAACGCGCTCCGTCATCATCCCGGAGGATGCACGTTACAATGTGCAATTTGTGCTCGTGGCAAAGGGTAATAATGAAAACGACAGAGTTGACAAAGTCATGCTGATCCCTGTGACATGCCCCACTACCTGGTTCTTTGAAGGTGCTCCAGACCCGGAAACATCGTGTCCTGAACAAGAAGTGGTGACGTCCCAAGCAGCATGGCAGACATTTGAACATGGAACCATGATGTGGATTGCATCAACTGAGCGCATTCATACCTTTTTCGATAATTCCACCAGCGGCATCAGGACGGATCAGTGGGCACCATCGATGCCTGAAAGTGATCCCAGCATTGTCCCCCCCGATGGTCTCTACCAACCCATACGCGGGTTTGGCCTGGTCTGGCGTGAGTTTAAGGATGTTCTGGGATGGGCAACAGCGCCTGAGTTTGCGTTTGAAGTAGTATATCAATGCTCGGTGTACCTACCATGACCTCAATTGCTACTATCGGGATCCATATGGGAGGATCATTGGAACAGATTGGTTTGGAGGTTGGCGGATCGTCAAGGAG
>JAFGMS010000273.1 GCA_016927375.1 Anaerolineae bacterium | reverse complement strand
AGCACGCCGCTGGACGTGGAGGTGGCGGTTGACCCCGAGATGTTAGGCAAGATCTTCGAGGAATTGGTGACAGGGCGGCATGAGACCGGCAGCTACTACACTCCCAAGCCGGTGGTATCGTTCATGGGGCGTGAGGCGCTCAAGGGCTACCTGGGCACAGTCTGCTCCAAGGAGACCACAGAAGCCATCGAGCAGTTTGTCGATCACCAGAACCCGGAAGGCCTGGACAACCCAGAGGTTATCCTAGAGGCACTAAAAAGCGTCACCATCTGCGACCCCGCCTGTGGCAGCGGCGCCTACCTGCTGGGAATGCTCCAGGAGCTGCTGATGCTGCGCAACAACCTGTTCCGGGGTGACCGCAAGCTGGATGACATCACGGGTTACGAGCGCAAGCTGGCGATCATCGAGAACAACCTGTACGGCGTGGACATCGATCCCTTTGCCGTGAACATCGCCCGGCTGCGGCTGTGGCTCTCGCTGATTGTCGACTTCGAGGGTAATGACCCGCCGCCGCTGCCCAACCTGGATTTCAAGATCGAGGTGGGCGACAGCGTGTTGGGCCCCGACCCATCCGGTGGGATACAGCCCGACCTGATCCGGCATGGGCAGATTGAGACATACAAGCAACTGAAAGCCAAATACCTGAACGCGCACGGTGGCGAGAAGCAAACGCTGTACCAGAAGGTTTTGGAGCAGCGGCAGGCTATCGCCGACTGGGTACAAGGCGGCGGCCAGGCGAATGGCTTTGACTGGGCCGTGGACTTTGCCGAGGTCTTTGATGCTGGCGGCTTCGACATTGTGATTACGAACCCGCCGTATGTGCGAATGGAGCTGATTAAGGAACTGAAGCCCGTGTTGCAGCGACTTTACAATGATTTCTACACAGGGCGTGCTGATCTCTATGTTTACTTCTATGCGCGTGCTCTTCAACTCGCCAAGTCAGACGGGCGGCTGGTCTTCATCAGCTCGAACAAGTGGCTGCGGGCAGGCTACGGTGAGAAGCTACGCCGGTATCTTGCAGACGAAACCTCTGTCCAGGTGATTGTAGATTTCGGAGACCTACCAGTATTCACGGCAACGGCATACCCTTGCATATCTGTGATCAGCAACCATGCCCCCACCACCGACCACGCCTTTCACACTCTGGTGGTGCAAGACATCGGCGTGATTGAGCACATCGGTGAAGAGATGCAGACAAGCGCATGGAACCTACCACAGACTAGTCTGCGCCCTGATGGGTGGACATTGGTGCAGCCGGACGTGCTGGCGTTGATGAACAAGCTGCGTCAAAGCGGGGCGCGCCTGGATGAGTATGTAGAGGGGAAATTCTATCGCGGCATCGTTACCGGGTTAAATGAAGCCTTCGTCATCGACGAGGCGACTCGCGCCCAGCTCATTGCCAAAGATTCCCACAGCGCCGAAGTGATTAAACCATGGCTACGGGGAAAGGATATTAGGCGATGGTCAGTTGATTGGGCTGGCCTTCACATTATCTTTGTCTATCATGGCATAGACATCTCTAGGTATCCCGCAATAGAAGAATACTTAGGTGGTTTCAAGGCGGGTTTGATGAGGCGAGTTACTCTTGCAAATCATGAGTGGTATGAACTACAGCAACCTCAAATGGGCATATATCCCGAATTTGACAAGCACAAAATCATCTATCCTCACTTCAATGTTGCACCCAGCTTTGCATATGATGATACTGGTGCATTCAGCAATGACAAAACCTACTTTATTCCCGAAGCATCGGCTTTTGTGTTGGGGGTCTTAAACTCAAGAGTCACAAGCTTCTTCTTAAGACAGATCACTCCTTCGGTTCAGCAAGGATATATGGAGCTACGAGTCATTTATGTTTCACAAATCCCGATTCCCAATCCCGCCTCTGTTCATCACGAGGCCATTGAGGCTATCGTGCGCCGCCTGCTCGACCTGCGCGGGCAGGGGCCGGAGGTGGTCGGGCTGGAAGCGGAGCTGAACGCACTGGTGTACCAAGTGTATGGGCTGACGGATGAGGAAATCGCGCTGATTGAGGCAGACCTACAGGCAGGCGAGGCGCGTCGAGGGGGTCAGGAAGCACCCGGAACACTCAATCAAGAGGAGGATTAAGGTCATGGCCATGTCGAGCTTATTCCCGCATAGGCCACTGCCTGCCCAGTATGTCAGTATCCCAAGGTGGCAGAGCGTTTTGGGTGATATCCGCCAACCCTGGGTAGACCTTGGTAGTCAATTGACGCTTGATCCTTTCGAAGCAAAGGCCCTTTTTGCGTTGGGTATGATGCGGCGCTACTTCCTTTCTGCAAACGCAGTGGTAGGAACAATGAGACATCGAGGGTTCTTATCGGCTTATAGTCTGATGTGCAGCGGGATTGAATTACTGGGCAGGTGTATCAGCACTGACCAGGAAGCAAGGCAAGACCCAAGGCAACATAGCGGTGATCGCCTCCAAGAGGGTTTGACCTTCATAACACCGGCGCACTTGATTTCATTTCCCGGTGTGATTGTTGAGACCAACCACTACCCAAAGGACAGTGGTGGATATAGCAGCAGCGACCTCATGAACTTGAGAAATCTTGCGACGCATGGCGGATCGATCAGTCCCGCATCGCAAATTAAGGCAGATATCGAACTCCTTGAGGAACTCCGCAAAGCATTCGTAGGCATACCGAATGGCGAAGAGGATGCCCATAGAGGCGACGGGCCTGTGAAAGGTGCGCTCGATCTGTATTTCGACAGGCTCGCATCAGGCGACACGACCTACTGTGATCGTCTGGCAGATGCTGCCATCAGTCCCGTGCCGGTTCAGTTCTATGATCAAGGATGGCCTTTTGATTTGGCGGTTGTCAACGAAATACTGGAACACATTCGCGATAACCAGCAACGAGGGCTCCCTGCAATTATCGGGGGGCATACCAGGGCCAACGATCACTTCCAGTTGTACCCTTGAACCGCCCTTGCATGCCCCGGAGCATGAAGACAGAACAATATCAGCGGCTCTTCTGTTCATAAGAACCCGACGAGAAAGCGCCTACGGCGCAGCTTAAAAGCCAAAAGCTAACTGTTGTATGGGATGTAGGTCTGGAAAGGTGGTCTCGGGGAGT